>JANQKX010000244.1 GCA_028280915.1 Kiloniellaceae bacterium | reverse complement strand
CCTCCGCCGCCGCCTCCACCGCCGGCAAGCTCGTTCGAGACGCCGGAATATTTCGGAGACGATCTGGGCAGTCCGCCGCGTACGGGCCTGGGCCTGGTCAATGCGTCAGCCGCCTATGCCGCCGGAGCCACCGGCGATGGGATTGTCGTGGCGGTGGTCGATACCGGGATTAATCAGACCCATCCCGAATTCCAGGGCAAAATCGTCAATCCGGTCGATGTCGCCAATGACGCGACCCGCACGGTGGAAGACACCGATGGTCATGGCACCGGCGTGGCCGGGGTGATTGCCGCGCGCAAGGACAATGAGGTGATGCATGGCATTGCCTTCGACGCCCAGGTGATGCCGATCCGGGCCGACACCCCAGGCAGCTGTGAAAGCGATGGGGGCGAAGGGTGCACGTTTTCCGATCGCAATGTGGCCGGCGCCATTGATGAGGCCGTCGGTGCCGGTGCCGAGATTATCAATCTGTCGCTGGGTCGCGACCCCGGCGTGGGTGATGGCACCAGCCTGACCTTCGCCGCCATGCAGCGCGCGGTGGATGCCGGCGTGATCATTGTTGTGGCGGCCGGCAATCAGGACGAGGAAGAAGACGAGCCCGATCCCAGCCCAGGATTTCCCGGCACCTTTGCGTCTGATGCGTCCGCACGCGGCCTGGTGATCACTGTCGGCTCTGTGGGCCAGGACAGTGTGATCTCAGATTTTTCCAATCGTGCCGCCGGATTTGAAGAGTTTTATCTGGTGGCCCTGGGCGAACGCGCCCTTGCGCCCTTCCTGGATTCCGATGAGGGCGACACACAATACGCCTTCTTCTCCGGCACGAGCTTCGCGGCACCCTACGTGGCCGGCGCGCTGGCCCTGGTCCTGGAAGGCTTCCCCAATCTGTCGACCGCCGATGCGGTTCAAATCCTGTTCGATACGGCTGTGGACCTGGGAGACCCCGGACCCGATGCGATTTATGGCTCTGGCCTGATCGATCTGGAAGCCGCCTTCCAACCGATTGGCAATACCAGCGTGCAAGTGGCCGGTGCCCAAAGCGCGTCGAACACGCCCGTGCTGTTTTCAGCGCCGTCCGGCGCCACGGGCGACTGGGTGTTTGCCTCGGGCTTGTTCGATGGGGCGCTATTGCGCGATCGCTATGATCGCGGCTTCACCTTTGACCCCGATCGCCCCACAAGTCCGGCCGCGTCGCCAGGATTGGGAGCGATGGAAGCCGCAGCGGAACGCAGCTTGGCCCGCCAGGTACGCACAGTTGCCGGCCCCGCCGAAGTCAATCTGCGCCTTACGCCAGAACAACCCCATGCTTTGACCAATCTGCCGATCGAGACCTATCAGGACGAAGCCGATATGAGCTTTGCCTTCCGGTCGGGCGGCCTCACGGTCGAAGCCGGGCGAGGCTTTGCCGCCCCTCCGGCCCTGGAAAGCGCCGGGGTTTCAGTCCTGTCTGCCTCTCAATTCACCGGCGGGGTGGCCAATCTGACCTTCCAGCGCGAATGGGCTGCGGTGCGCTATGAATTCGGCGACCTTGCCGTCCAGCTGCGCGCCTCGGGTGCCGGCGAAGACGCCTCCCAGGCGGTGGCCACCAGCTGGACCCGATCTGGCCAAACCCTGGGCTTTGAACTGGGGGCCGGCCGCGAGGAAGACCGCGCTTTGGGCGGTGTGATCGGTGCGCGTTTCGGAGAGGATGACCGGTCCTCGTCGACCTTTATGGCCGCCCTGTGGAGCGGTGACATGCCGTTGGGCTGGCGCGGATCCGCCCGTTTCGAGCAAGCCAGCGTGGATCTGCAATTGCCGCGCTATCTGCGGCTTGAGGATGACGTCACC
>JANQKX010000611.1 GCA_028280915.1 Kiloniellaceae bacterium | reverse complement strand
GGTGCGCGGGCCCGAGGTCAAAAGGCGGGTTTCCATGTATTCACCGCCCCGCGCCACGTTTTCCCGCGCCAGAACGGCCAAGGCCTCCGATTCGCGCATGCCCGGCGCCGCTTCTCTTTTCAGGGCGGCAATGGCGTCGCTGCAAGCATCCTTGGCGAAGCGCAGGGCGCGCAGCTCCTCCCGGGACTTGATGGCCCGGGCCTTTTCCATGATCTCCTTGCCGTCCAGGGGCAGGATGTTTTCCCGGCCCAGGGCCTTGATCGCCAGAAGATCCGCCCGATCCATGGCCAGACGGTTGTTGCCGCCGCCGTGGCGCCGCACCAATTCGGCGATTTCCCCGGCCCATTGCCGCGCCAGATCCGCCGAGCGCGCGCCGCCCACCAGATAGTCCCACGACAAGGCGCGGCGCAACTCGTCGATGGTCTCCAGATCGCGGCAGAGGTGAAAGCAGTTGGCCAGCTCGAACATGACCACCGGCCCGTCGCTGGCGATGAAGGCGTAGCGGCAGACGTTATGCATGGTCCAGACCTGCATGTTCCGGCTGCCGGTGGCATAACGCAGGTTGATGGGGTCGAACAAGACCAGGCCGGCCACGTCCCATGCCGCCAACTGGCCGCGAATCCGCTCCAGGCGGTGGCGGCGAATGGCGACCTCATCAATGGGTGTCTCACCGGCCCTTTGCGCGGGATCCCACTGGGTCATGGGGGTGTTAGGAAAAGGCTTTGAAGGTGATCAAGGTGAAGGTGTCCTTGATGCCCGGCAGGGTCTGGATCGACTCATTGACGAAGTGGCCCACGTCCTCGCCGCCTTGCAGGTAGCACTTCACCAAAAGATCGTATTGGCCCGATGTGGAATAGACCTCGGACACCTGCTCGATACTCTGCACCAGCTCATCGGCCACCTTGTAGGCTTGGCCGAGCTCACACTTGATCATGACAAAAATGGCTTGCATGGCGCCGCGCCTCCCCAGGTTACTGCGGTTCCTACATAACGCCGGCAGGGGCCTTAGTCAAAGGGGGCTTAGTAAAGGGTCGGCGCGATCCAGCGGGCGGCCGAAGCCGCCCAATGACGCGATGCTTTCCGGGAAGGTCGGTTTAGGCGACGGACCTGAGAATAAAGGCGGGGGTGTGATCGCCGAAGGACTTGGTGGGGTTGAAAGGCTCGTCGCAGGGCGAGCGCTCGCCGCCATTCCGGGGCTTGCGGGATCTGGATTTGGCGGCGATGACCAGATTGTCGTTCTGGTCGCTGTCCTGGGTCCTGTTCCGGTCGTTGTCCTGGGTCTTATCTTGGGCTTCGGCCGCGCAGTCGCCCTTTTTGCCTCTGGTGCGGGTCTTCCGCCCACGGGTGGCGGCGGTCCGCTTGCCCCGCCGGGAGCGTCCGTCTTCCAAGTCTGCGTCAGTCCAGGCCTCGATGCCGTCGATCCGGATTTCCTCGATTTCCTTGCCGATCAGCTCCACCACCTTGGCCAGGGCAAAGGCCTCGTCCGGGTTGGCGAAGGTCAGGGAGGTGCCGGTCCGCCCGGCCCGGCCGGTCCGCCCGATGCGGTGGATATAGTCCTCGGCATGGATCGGCACGTCGAAATTAAACACGTGAGAAACCGCCGGGATGTCCAGGCCGCGGGCCGCCACGTCGGAGCAGACCATGACCTTGGCTTCGCCGTTCTTGAAGTGATCCAAGGTTTCCATGCGCACGGGCTGGGCCATGTCCCCATGCAGGGAGGCGGAGGAAAAGCCGTGTTTGGACAGGGAGCGATGAACGATGTCCACGTCCCGCTTGCGGTTGCAAAAGACCAGCCCGGACTTCAAGTCGCCGTCGTGGGCGGTCAGATAGGCGCGCAGGGCGGCGCGCTTTTCCTTTGCGTTGCCTTCCACCTTGCTCAAGAGCTGGGTCACGGTCTCGGCCGTGGTACGCGGCGAATCCACCGTCACTTCCTTGGGGTTGCTCAAGAAGCTATCGGCCAGGCGACGGATTTCAGGCGGCATGGTGGCCGAGAAAAACAGCGTTTGGCGCATCTTGGGCAGCAATCCCACGATACGTTCCACGTCCGGCATGAAGCCCATGTCCAGCATGCGGTCCGCCTCG
>JANQKX010000152.1 GCA_028280915.1 Kiloniellaceae bacterium | reverse complement strand
GCGCATCGTGCCCAAGGCGCGAAAGATGGATCGCATCACCTACGAGGAAATGTTGGAAATGGCCTCCCTGGGCGCCAAGGTCTTGCAGACCCGCTCGGTGGAGGTGGCCATGAAACAGGGCGTGCGGGTTCAGGTTTTGTCGTCCTTTGAAGACAAGCCGGGTACCTTGGTTGTGGATGAGGATGAGATCGTGGAACAAGTTATCGTAAGTGGGATCGCCTATAGCCGGGACGAAGCCAAGATTACCCTGTCACACGTGGAAGACCGGCCCGGCGTGGCCGCCCGGATATTCGGCCCGTTGGCCGATGCCTCCATCAACGTGGACATGATCGTGCAGAACGTCTCGGACCATGGCCATACGGACATGACCTTTACCGTGGGTAAGGCGGATTTGGAGCGGGCGGTCGAGGTTTTGGAAAAAGAAGCCGCCGACCTGAACTACGCCGATATCAAGTCCGATTCCGAGGTGGTCAAGGTATCGGTCATTGGTGTCGGCATGCGCAGCCACGCCGGTGTGGCGCAATCCATGTTTACGACTTTGGGCGAAAAAGGCATAAACATTCAGGTGATCTCCACCTCCGAGATCAAGGTGTCGGTCCTCATTGCCGAGGAATACCTGGAACTCGCGCTCAGGAGCTTGCATACGGCGTATGGATTGGATGCCATCTAACAGGGATGGCAGGGACGTGATGATGAGATGACTTCGCCCGGGGGCGACGATCCAGGCGGCGCGCGCAAGAGCGCCAAATCGGCGGGGGCTGGATTGTATGGACCCGGCGGGTGGAGCGGCTCCCGGCGCTTGTTGCGCATGCTCCGTGATATCATGAAAGGCAGCGGCGATCAGCAGCATCGCCTGGACCAGGTTGTCCATCTCATCGCCCAGGACATGGTCGCGGAGGTGTGTTCCATCTATGTGGTGACACCCAACAGCCGCTTGCTGCTGTTCGCCTCCCAGGGTCTGCGGCCGGAGGCGGTTCGCAACACCTCCTTCAAGTTTGGCGAGGGTTTGGTCGGCGTCATCGCCGACAGCGGCCGTCCCTTGGCCTTTTCCGAGGCGCAAAAGCATCCCAGTTTCGCCTATCGGCCTGAAACCGGCGAAGAGATCTATCAGTCGCTCATGGGCGTGCCGATCCTGCGGTCGGGGCGGGTCATGGGCGTGGTGGTGATTCAGAACAAGACCCGGCGCCACTATCAGGAAGAAGAGATCGAGGCGCTGGAGACCGTCGCCATGGTGTTGGCCGAGCTGCTGACCGTGGGCGAATCGGGGACGGTCGAGGAAATGCTGGGATGGCAAAAGGATGTCCTGCCCAGCCGCCTGTCCGGCCTGATGCTGACCGACGGCCTGGCGGTGGGCACCGTGGCGCTGCACAATCGGGGCATCGTCATCAAGCAGGTGGTCGCCGAGGATCCCGAGGCGGAAAAGGCTCGGTTGAACCAGGCGCTGGAGGAAATGCGCGATGCCATCGACGTGATGCTGGCGCGCAAGGACATGGCGGCGGTGGGCGAACATCGCGAGGTTCTGGAGACCTATCGCATGTTTTCCGAGGATCACGGCTGGCTAAGCCGGATTCGCGAGGCGGTGCTCGGCGGGCTCACTGCCGAAGCGGCGGTGCAAAAGGTGCAGTACGATAACCGTGCCCGCATGGAACAGGTCAGCGACCCCTATATCCGCGAACGCTTGGCGGACTTGGAGGACTTGGGCAACCGTTTGCTGACCCATTTGATCAAGCCGGACATGCTGGACCAGCGGGTGCTGCCCGACGACATGGTCCTGGTGGCCCGGGATTTGGGGCCGGCGGAACTGCTTGATTACGACTTGAAGCATCTGCGGGCGGTGGTGCTGGAGGAAGGCTCGCCCAGTTCCCACGTGGCGATCATGGCCCGCGCCTTGGGCGTGCCCATGATCGGCCGCTGCGCGGGCATCGTAAAGCAGGCCCAGGAAGGGGACCCGGTCATCGTTGACGGCGACAATGAGCAGGTGATCCTGCGGCCGTCGCGGGAAATCCGGGAAAACTATACCCTGGCCATGGCGATCAAGGCCCAGCGCCAGGCCGAATTGGCGGAAACCAAGGACTTGCCGGCGGTCACCCACGACGGTGTGGACATCGGCCTGTCCGTCAACGCCGGCCTTTTGATCGATCTGCCCCATTTGCACGAGAGCGGCGCCGATGGGATCGGCCTCTATCGCACCGAAATCCCTTTCATGATCCGCAATTCCATGCCCGACGTGGCGGCCCAGGAGGATCTCTATGCCCGGGTGCTGGATCATGCCAAGGAAAAGCACGTGGTGTTCCGCACCCTGGATGTGGGCGGCGACAAGACCCTGCCCTATTGGCGCGGCGACCGGGAGGAGAATCCGGCGCTCGGCTGGCGCTCGATTCGCATCGGCTTGGACCGGCCGGGCCTTTTGCGCCTGCAGCTCAGGGCGCTGTTGCGGGCTGGGGCCGGGCGGCGGCTGGACATCATGTTTCCCATGATCAGCCAGGTGTCCGAGTTCCGCGCCGCCCGCGCCTTGCTGGAACGGGAGCAGGCGCGGGCCGCCGCCCTGGGCCAGGTGCTGCCCCGTGACGTCCAGGTAGGCGCCATGTTGGAGGTGCCGGCGCTGGTCTGGCAATTGACCGCCCTGTTCCGGGATTGCGATTTTGTCTCCGTCGGCAGCAATGATTTGTTCCAGTTCACCTTCGCCGCCGACCGGGGCAATCCGCGCCTGGCCCGCCGCTATGACGTGCTCTCACCGGCCTTCTTGGCCATGCTGCACGGCATTGCCATTCACGCCCGCGCCGCCGGCCGCCGCGTGACCCTCTGCGGCGAAATGGCCGGGGACCCCTTGGAGGCCATGGCCGTGCTGGGCTGCGGCTATGATCATCTTTCCATGGCGCCGCCCAGCGTCGCCGCGGTGAAATCCATGTTGCGCAGCCTGGACTTGGGCCATCTGCGCCATTTCCTCCAGGGTCAACTGACGGCGCCCCACTCGTCGCTGCGCCCGGCCTTGACGGAGTATGCCGCCCGTTATGGGGTCGCGATTTAACAAATCGTTAGGGAAATCGGCGTTAATCTTTTGCTAGTGATATTTTGGCGTCGCACGGCGCGGCCATTGTACGGCGCAAGAGCCGTCGTGCGTCGGGCAGAAAGCGCGGTACGGAGCAGGGCAAGGGCCGTCAAAATCTTTGGCGCCTGGGCTTGTTTCGAAACGCCCCGTTGTCCTATTGCAGAGTGAGACCAGGTTTTGCCCGCTACGCTGAACAGGATTGTGCCCGCCCGCGACTCCGGCGCCGCCCGGTGCCAGGGCACTGTTTTTGGATTGTCGGAGTGGAACCGTGTCCAAAAAATAGACGGGAAGAAGAAGACCATTGGTTGACGCCCATCACAGCGAGCTGGATCGCTTTGCCTATTTGTCTGGCCAGGACGATAGCGTGCTGGACAGGCAGCCGCCGGCCGATTCCATCTGCCATGTTCTCCGTTACGCCCGCGAGGCCCACAATCAGGACCTGGCCCGCATCGCTCAGGCCTTGCGCATTCGCTACGTCTATCTGGAAGCCATCGAAAATGGGCAATACGACGAACTGCCGGGGCCGGCCTACGCCGTTGGCTTCGTGCGCAGCTACGCGGACTTCCTGGGTCTGGACAGCCGCGAAGTGGTGGTGCGCTTCAAGCGGGAAGTGGCGGGCCTGCGCGATGACTCGGAGCTGAACTTTCCAACCCCGGCGCCCCAGGGCAAGGTGCCCAGCGGTATCGTATTTTTGATCTGCGTCCTGATCGCCGCGCTGGCCTACGGCGGATGGGTTTATTTGACTGAAAAAGACGCCAGCCTGCAGGACATCGTCTCGAACGTGCCGGAAGGCTTGCAGAAACTGGTCGATCCGAAGGGGGCCGAGGGCATCGATGTCGCCGGCACCGTAACGGCGGACCCGGACGCCTTGCCGCCCGATCCGCGCGATGTGGTGGCCGACGATCCGCTGCTCGCCACCCTGGAGCCGGCAGCCGAAGTGGCGGCGCCTTCCCCCGCTGAGACGGCAGAGCCGTCGGCCGGTGCCGCCGATACCCTTCCGCCCGAAGATGGGGCGCCTGTTGTTGAAACGGTGCAAGCGGCGGACCCGGTCGTCGCGCCACAGCCTGCCGAGAACCCGCCTGCCGCGACCGAGGGGACCGAAGGGCAGACCCCTGAGACCCTGCAGAGTTTGATCGATCAGGTCGCCGAGGGGGGAGCGGTCACAGAG
>JANQKX010000148.1 GCA_028280915.1 Kiloniellaceae bacterium | reverse complement strand
ACTGGTGGTCATGAGCTCAGCCATGATCAATCATCCCTTCCTTGGGGCGCGAAACAGCAAGAATGGGGGCGAGGCCTAGTCCCGGTAGGCCGGCTCTTCCTCGTCGAGGATGGCCATCAATTCGCGGAAATGGTACTCGGCCAGATCAGGGTAACTTTCCCACTGCTGGGCGGTTTTTTCCGCCGTCTCGGCATCGACCAGGCGCAGCTCCTTGCCGGTCATGTAGGCCGAGATCAGGGTCTCGCAGGCCCGCTCCAGGTAATAAAGCGTGTCGAAGGCCATGGCCACGCTTGTCCCCAGGACCATCACCCCGTGGTTGCCCATCATCATGACCGACTTGTTGCCGAACTTGGTACAGACCCGCGCGCCTTCATCGCCCAGGGCCAGGCCGCCGAAGCTGTCGTCCACGGCCACCCGGTTGTAAAACCGCATGGTGTTCTGGTCGATGGGATGGATGGTGCTGTCCTTGAGAGACGCCAGGATGGTCGCGTACTTGGAATGCACGTGCAGGGCGCAGCGTGCCTGGGGCAGGGAGCGGTGCACGGCGCCGTGCAGGCTCCAGGCCGAGGGGTCGGGCGCGTCGGGCCGCTTCAGGGTGTCCGGGTCGTTGGCATCCAGCAGCAAGAGGTCGCTGGCCTTGATCCGGGAAAAGTGGCGGCCGTTGGGATTGCACAGGAATTTCGAGCCGTCGTCGGAAACCGCCAGGCTGAAGTGGTTGGCGACCGCCTCGTGCATGTTGTGGCGGGCGGCCCAGCGGAAGGCGGCGGCCAATTGGGCCCGCAGTTCCTGCTCGCTGGCGCGACCTTGGCTCCGGTCCAACGGGGTGACATTGCTGGCGCTCATGTGCGTCTCCTTTGCCGACGGGCTGCATGGAATACAGGCAAACCAAAGCGGGACGGGACGACCCGGAACGATCGTAGACCCCGTGGAGACATAGGGAACCTCAAGTCGGGCCAATTGGCAAACGACAAATATGGTGTTATAGCATTAGTAAAAGTAATGGCAGGGTTTTGCAGGTGGACAGGGTACTGACGTGAGGAAAGGAAGCCACCCCGGCGGTCCGCAGCGCGACAAGGCCTTGGTTGCGGACACTGACTTGGAGGCTATTCCGCCCAAGCGCATGCCGCCGCTGAACTGGCTGCGCTCCTTCGAGGCGGCGGCGCGCCATCTGAGCTTTACCTCGGCGGCCGAGGAGCTGTTCATCACCCAATCGGCGGTCAGCCAGCAGGTCCGGCTGCTCGAAAGCTTTCTCGGCCAGCCTCTGTTCCTGCGGGGCCGTCGGGGCCTTCAATTGACGGATTCCGGGCGTAACTATCTGCCGTTCGTGGCCAATGCCTTCAAGGCGATCGTGGCCGGGACCCAGTCCTTTCTGGGCTACAGCGACCAGGATTATCTGCACATTAAGTCCAACAACGCCTTTGCGATTTATTGGCTCATGCCGCGGCTGGGCAGCTTTCTATCCGCCCACCCCGAGATTCGGGTGCATGTTACAACGGCCTTGTCGGAACAGGATTTCGAGGGCGCCAACAGCGGGGTGGAAATCCGTTACGGCCGGGGGGAGTGGTACGGCAGCCAGGCCCGCCTGCTGGCGCCGCTTCAGATCAGGCCCGTTTGCGCGCCGGAAGTGGCCCGGGGCATCAAGGACCTTCAAGATATGGCGGCCATTCCGAAGCTGCACTTGAGCGGATTGGCGGATGGCTGGGACTATTGGGCCGAGCAGACGGGGAACCCGGCCCATAAGGCGACGGACGGCCATTTTTTCGGCACCTTCGCGCTGGCTTACGAGATGGCGAAACACGGCCTGGGCATTGCCTTGGGACATGATATCCTGGTGGATGACATGGTCCGGGCGGGGGCTTTGGCCTATCCCTTGGACCTGCCTGCCGGGGCCCGGGACAACTATTTCTTGATCGTCACCGACCAGGAGGCCACCAACCCGGCGGCGGTGGCCTTTTGCCGATGGATCGAAAGGCAGTTCCGGAATGAACCATGAGCGCCGATGACTGCGGGGAGTGAAATCATGCCATTGATCGATGCGGGCGGTGTTCGCCTTTTTGTCGAGCGGAGCGGTCCTTCCCAGGCACCGGTGGTGTTGCTCATACGCGGTCTGGGGTCCCAGATCATCGATTGGCCGCCGGCCTTGCTGGAAGGAATTGGAACGGCCGGTTTTCAGGTGGTGATCTTTGACAACAGGGATAGCGGGCTGTCGCAAAAACTGGGGCCCTGTGATCCCTGTCCCCAAGACGGGGTGACCGCCCTCTACAGTCTTTATGACATGGCCCGGGACAGCGTCTTTTTGCTGGATGCCTTGGGGATCGAAAAGGCGCATATCATCGGCATGTCCATGGGCGGCATGATCGCGCAAATTCTGGCGGCGGATTACCCCGGGCGGTGCCTCAGCCTCACCTCGGTGATGTCCTCGGCGGGGGAAGTGGATGGCATAGCCGGAACGCCGGAAGCCGTCGCGGCGCTGGACGCGGCCTGGCCGGCTCTTGAAGAGACCGAGGCCGCGGTGGCGAAGATGGTGGCAGATGCGCGCATTTATTGGGGCGGTGTTTTGCCCTTTCCCGACGACGCGGTCGCTGGCGCCAGCGAAGCGGCCGTGGCCCGGTGTTATTGCCCGGGCGGCTATGGGCGCCAGCGCGCGGCCATTCTGGCGAGCGGGGACCGCGGTGCTCTTTTATCCCGGGTCGCGTGTCCGACCTTGGTGCTGCATGGGGCCGACGATCCGCTCATCCCGCCCGCAGCAGGCCGGCGTGCCGCCAGCTTGATCCCCGACGCCGAGCTGAGGCTTCTGCCGGGCATGGGCCATGCCCTGCCGGGACTTTTGATCGACGACATTGTCGGGGCCATTGTAGCCCATCTGGCCGTTCGGCGGTGATGGCCGGCGCCGATCGCTTCGATCCTGCATCTTCCGGTTGGCGGCTAGTGGATGGATTCTTTCCAACAAGTGCAGTATACTAAAGGCGCAGAAATACGCTGCCCCGGTCCAGCTTGGCCCGATGGGATCGTGCGGGACCGGGTCCGTCGTATTGGCCTAATGCCAAGGCGTGATAGGAGGTTAGGCACATGTTGGTACGCGACATCTTGGGCGAAAAATCAGGCGGGGTCTTGACCATCAAGACCGGTGCCAGCCTTGCCGAGGCGGCCGAACTGCTGCGGGAGCACGGCATCGGGGCGGTGGTGGCCAGCGACGATGGCAAGCGGGTCGACGGCATCTTGTCCGAACGGGATATTGTCCGCGGATTGGCGGACCATGGACAATCTTTGCTGGAAATGACGGTGTCGGAGCTGATGACAAAGTCGGTGCAGACCTGCCGCAGCGATGCCAGCGTGAATGATGTCATGTCGCTCATGACAAAAGGGCGTTTCCGCCACCTACCGGTGGTGGATGACCAGGTCATGGTCGGCATCGTATCTATCGGCGATGTGGTTAAAAACCGCTTGGACGATCTGCAAATGGAGACCCATGTGCTGCGGGAGTACATCGGGGGCCGCGCATAGGCCCTATGCATCGGAAAAGTCGGACTTTTTTCCCATACATTGATCCGATTCTAGGATATTTTTCGCCGCCTTTTGGGAAGAATCGCCCAATTTGCGCATAAGGGCTCGTACGTTATATCCTAAGGGTGAATTTTGAGACTCGCCCTCCCATTAAATGTCGCGGCTGCTAACTCAATCGAAAGAGTTTTATCCCATATTGCGGGGGCAGCACGGCCTGTGCTGTTCCTTTTGAGTCTATTTTTAATGAAACACTTGGTTTTGGGAGGCGTGGTTTCCATCCGAAGATCGTTTTCTTTGGGACGGTAAACGCCGGAATGCAGTGTGTTGGAGGCGAAACTTGTTGGGCATAAGCCGTCGAATAGGGAATCTGGGATGACGCTGTTTTCAGAAACACCGGAACAATCGCAAAAACTCGCTGATGCCGCGATGGATACCATGCGCAAGGCGGGTGTACCGGCGAATCCGATGAACTTTACCATCTGGTATGCCTATTGTTCCGGGCGCAATCCCGATCTCAAGACCGAACTCGATAAGCTGCAAATGGACGGCTCGGAGTTCACGACGGAATTGAACGAACAAATCTATGGCCGGCACTTCAGCTTTGACGAGGAAGGGGAGCTGGTCGGACAGACCAGCAACAACATCCAGCGCTCCATTGACGAGATCATGGCGGCGGTGAGCGAAATGTCCGAAGGCAACAGCGGATTTTCGGAAAAAATGGCCGGCTTTTCCAATGATTTGACCCAGATGTCCCGTCCCGAGGACGTGGGCGTGGTGGTGCGCCAAATTCTCTCGGAAACCCAGCAGGTCTTGAGTCAAAGTAAGGCGCTGGAAACCCGCCTTAACGAGTCTTCCCAGGAAATCAGCTCCTTGCGCACCCGTTTGGAGGTCGTGCGCCATGAGGCCATGACCGATTCCCTGACCGGTGTGGCCAACCGGAAATGCTT
>JANQKX010000090.1 GCA_028280915.1 Kiloniellaceae bacterium | reverse complement strand
GCCATGCAGAATCAGCATGTTCGAGACCCCTTGGGCTGCCGCTCCGATCAAGTCGCTGGCCAGGGCGATGCGGTTGCGGTCCCGGCAGGTGACCTGCAGCACGGGTTCAATGCCCCGCCCCTTCAGCAAAGCAGCGGCGGCAAAGCTGGACATGGTGGCGCGGGCGCTGGCCGCGTCGGTGACATTCACCGCGTCCACCAAGCCCTGAAGCGGTCGGGCTTTAACCAGCAGAGCCTCCGGGTCGGCCGACAATGGCGGGGTGACCTCCGCCGTCAGCACGAATTGACCCTCGGCCAGGCGCTGGCGCAATAGATTGGAAGCGGGCATGGTCGGCATCCTCACCAGATGTGTCCTCACCGGATTTCAGGGGGGACCTGGCGCAGTGCCGTCCCGGCTCGCCCCGTCAGGAGGCCTGATCCCCTTCCAGCTTGGCGCGCACGGCACCCGGCTCCAGGCTTTCCAGATAGATCGCCGGGCGGGTCAGCATGTCCTCGATACGGGTCAAAAAGCCCTGGGCGATGATGGACGTGGGCTCCATTTCCTTGATGATGCGGCGAAGCACCGTGGAGCCTTCGGGAAAGCGCTGCATCTGCGCCACGGTATCGCGGGCCAGGCCTTGGCCCTGCTCCCAATCGTCGCTGTAGACGCCGCTGTCGTCGGGAACGGACCAATAGATCCAGGTGCCCTCGTCGTCCTTATGGACCGTGGGAAAGGCCAGCCATTGCTGTTCCCACCAGTCCGCATCGGCTTCGGCCTTCTCGGCGGCCCCTTGATGCAGTTTTTCAATATCGCTCATGGTTTGGTTCCTCGGCTGCGACCCTGCGCGGGTTCCCGGCAAATTTGTCTTGCCCCACTATGTTGGCGTAATAATGTGGGGGCAAGTGATTCCTTTGGAGGACAGTGCGGGTGCAACTGTGGCGGCATTATACCAATCTCCCCGAGACTAGTCGGGGCGCCGTAGTCGCCATTGGGAATTTTGATGGGGTGCACCGCGGCCATCAAGAGATCATCGCCCGGGCGCAGCACCAGGCGGCCGAGATGGATGCGCCCCTGGGGATTTTGACTTTCGAGCCCCATCCCCGGCTGTTTTTCGCGCCCGAAACCAAGCCCTTTCGCCTCACCCCTTTTCGCGTCAAGGCCCGCTTGATCGAGGCCTTAGGGGCCGAGCAGCTTTTTGTCCTGACTTTCGATCATACCCTAGCCGGCATGACCGCCGAGGCCTTTGTGCAGGAGGTGCTCGTCAAGGGACTGGGCGTGCGCCGCATCGTGGTCGGTGACGATTTTTGCTTCGGCAAGGGCCGCACGGGAAACGCCGCCCTTCTGCAGGCTCTGGGCGAGTCCGGGGGCTTTAGCGTGGATGCGGTGACGCAGATTCTGACCGCCGATGCCGAAGCCTACTCCTCCACACAGGTGCGCCATCACCTGACCCAAGGCAACCCCCGGCGCGCGGCCCAGCTTTTGGGCCGCTATTGGGAGATCGAGGGCCGGGTCCAGTACGGCCATCAACGGGGCCGCACCCTTGGTTTCCCGACGGCGAACCTGCCCTTGGATCAGATGCAGCGGCCGGCCTTTGGGGTTTACGCGGTGCAGGCCTGCGTGGACGACGGCGGCGCGCCCACCTGGCGCGATGGGGTGGCCAACATCGGGGTCAAGCCCACCGTGGAAGGCGACCATGCCCCGCTTTTGGAGGTTCATCTCTTCGACTTCGATGGGGATCTCTATGGCCAGCACTTGCGGGTCGCCTTGGTGGATTTCCTGCGGCCGGAGCAAAAGTTCGACGGCCTGGACGCGCTGAAGGCGCAGATCATGCAAGACAGCGATCAGGCCCGGCAGGCCCTGGAAACCGCCGCGGCCCGTTCCGCGGAAGCCAGCCTGGTCCCGCCGACCCCCGAACACTGAATCGCATGTTTTCCCGACCTAGGCGGTCCAACCCAGGCCCGCCGCGATGCAGTTTATGGAGACCAGCAGGGGCACCAGGTCGTCCTGGCGCTTGCCGCCGCCCTCACCCCGGGCGGTGTCGCGGAAGCGCCGGATCAGGTCCACCTGCTGCCGGCCCACCAGGGAGAGGATGTGCAGGCGCCGGCTGAGGCGCTTTTCGAAGCGGGAGAACGGCGCCGCCAGGGAGTCGGCCCCGGTGATTTTCAGCACCTGGGCACAGGTGCGGGCGTATTCCCCTTCGATCATGGCGAAGATCTCTTCCCGGGCCTTGGCATCGGGCACCAGCTCCGCATAGGAAGCGGCGATCTTGAGATCGACCAGCATCAAGGTCTTGGACACCTCGTTGATGATCAGGCGAAACAGCGGCGACTGGGCGAACATGCGCTGCAGCAAGGCCTCTCCGGCCGCGCCGCGCACCTCGATCAGTTTTTCCAGCGCCGTGCCCACGCCGTACCAACCGGGCACCAAGTGGCGGTTCTGGCTCCAGGCGAAAACCCAGGGAATGGCCCGCAGATCGTTCAGGGACTTGGCGCCGAAGCGCCGCGCCGGGCGGGATCCCAATTTCAGGCGCACCAGCTCCTCCACCGGGCTGGCGGCTTGATAATAGCCGACCAGGTCCGGGTGCTCGATCAGGTTTCGGTAAGCCACGTAGGACATGCCCGCCAAGGCTTCCATGACCTCGTCGAATTCCGGGTCCGGCTGGGCGGCGGCGGGGTCCATCAGACTGTGTTCCAGCGCCGAGGCCACGAGCAGTTCCAACTGGTATTGGGCGGTCGGCCGGTTGGCGTACTTGGAAGACACCACCTCGCCCTGTTCCGTGACCCGCAGACGGCCGTTCACGGTCCCGGCGGGTTGAGCGGCGATGGCATGGCCCATGGGCAGGCCGCCCCGGCTGACCGAGCCGCCCCGGCCGTGGAAAAAGCAAACCGCAAAACCGCTGTCCTGGACCACCCGGGAGACCTTGCGCTGGGCCTTGCCCAGTTCCCAATTGGAGGCGAAAAAGCCGCCGTCCTTGTTGGAATCGGAATAGCCCAGCATGACCTCGTGGGCGCCGCCCAGATTGCGCACGGTGCGGCGGATCATGGGCAGGGCCAGGAGTTCCTGCATGATGCCAGGCGCGGCGCGCAAATCGCCGATGGTCTCGAACAGGGGCACGATGCGGCAGCGGCAAATCTCGCAAGCCTCGTCGTCTACGTAGAGGCCGGCGAACTTGCACAGCAGGTAGACACCCAAAAGGTCCGCGGCCGAGCGGGTCATGCTGAGGATGATCCGGCCGCAGGCCTGACGGTCCAGTTGATCCTGCCGCTCGCCCAAGAGCACAAAGAGGCCGAAGGTTTCCGCGGCGCCCGGCGATAGGTCGGTAAACTGCGGCTTTTCCGATTGGGGTTCGGCCAGTTGCCGCAGCAGCCAGTCTTTCCATGCGTCACTATCGGGCGCCGGACAGGCCGCGATGTCCTCGCCGGTCAAGGCGGCCCAGATTTCCCCCAGGCAGAGATTGACCGTGTCCGAATTCTCCCGAACATCCAGGCTCACCGTGCGGAAACCAAAAATCTCCACCTCGCGGCGCAGCGGCTTGATGATCTCGGCGGCCAAGGCGCCATAGCCCATCCCGCCCAGAGTGGATTCCATCAAACGCAGGTCTTCCAACAGGGCGTGGGCGTCGTCGTAGGGTTCCGCCTTCGAACCTGACTCGGCATCTTCCTGCTGGGCGGCTAGAGTCACCGCGAGGCGCAGGCCGATCGCCGCCGCATACTGCCGGAACACTTCTCCCGGGTTTCGCTGCACGAGATGTTCCGCCTGACCGGTTTTTTCCAGACAGCGCTTGAGGCCGGCGCGAAAGCTCTCGGGCAAGGTCAAGCTGTGCTCGGCGATGCTCAAACGGATCAACAGACCCTCGATCTGTTCCTGATAACGTTTGAGGCTGGCGGCGCCATAGCGGCCCAGGGCCCAACGGGTGACCTCATTGGTCACGAAGGGATTGCCGTCCCGGTCGCCGCCGATCCAAGCGCCGAACTTCAGCACCGGCCGCACTTGCCAGCTTTGATCCGGGTAAGC
>JANQKX010000088.1 GCA_028280915.1 Kiloniellaceae bacterium | reverse complement strand
AGGCCGGATATCCGCGGCCGCAGCTCGCTGGCCAAATCGGGGGCTTCCGCGGGCGGGGGCGACTTGCCGCCGCGCCACTGTTCGAACAGATCGAATTGGATCATCTTGGACGCCCGAAACTGGGCTTCAAAAAAGGCCGCCGCAAAGTCAGCCGCCAGCCCCTGGCTTTCCGCCTTTGCCACCAAACCGTCCAGAATCTGCGCTTCTCGTTCCAGATCCTCGATGGCCCGGTCATTGAGCCACTTGTAAGCGGCCACATCGGGCATGATCGCCAGGCGCTGGGCGATCAGGGCCTTGAGTTCGTGAGCAGGGAGGTCGTGAGCAGGCGCCAGGTTCGATCCCTGCGATGCCCGTGCCGGACAAGCCACCACGATACTGGTGATCAGCGCGGTGGCCAATAGCAACAAAATCAGCCCGCCGGGGCGGACCCGACAACACAATCTCGAAAACAAGCTTTCGATCATCCCCGGTCTCTACTCGCCCTTCATCCCATCCGTCTCCGTAACCGCCTCGTCGCGCCGGTCGAAGTAATATACCGCCACCAGCAAGCCGGCCACACAGAAAGCGATGGACAAAAACATCACATTGCGGAATGCAAAGGAAAACGCCTCATCCACGACCAGATGCACCCGATCCGCGACGGCGGGGACCAACTGGGTCAGTTTGTCACGGGTTTGCGGTGTGCCCGACAACAGTCCCATGATGTCGTTTTGCATCTTATCGCTCAGCCGGTTTCCCGCCAAATCGAACAACTCGGCCAGACGTTCATTTTCCCAGGTCCGGAAAAGGGCGCCCGCCGTTGCCACCCCGAGGGGCAGGGAAACATTACGCACGGTCTGCAAGATTCCCGAAGCGGCCCCTGCCTTGTCCGCGGACACCGCCGCCATGCCCAGCGACGAGGTCACCCCCATGAAGATGCCCCGCCCGGCCCCGATGACCACGAGACCGACCAATACGAACGTCAAAGCAAACTGGCCATGGGCAAAACCAAACAAAACAAAGGCCGCCGTCATGAGCAGGCAAGATCCGACCACGGCCACCAAGATACCAAGCTTCGCACTGATCGGCCCGCTGACGAAAGAGAGCAAGGCAACCGGGATCGTCATCGCCAGGAAAATCGAGCCGCACTGCAGCGCGGAATAGCCGAGAATGTGTTGCAGGTACAAGGACAGAAAATAAGTAAGGGCGCCATAGGGAAAAAGTACCAAGACGCTGACCAGACAACTGCCCAGGAATCTCACGTTGCGGGCCAGGGCAAAGTCCACCAAGGGCGCCGCGATCCGCCGCTCCAAACGGTAAAACAAAAAGCTGCCCAGCAAGCCGATCGATAAGGCCGCCCAAGCCCAAAAAGAAAGCCAGCCCCAGCGCTGAACCAGTTCCAAGGCGAAAATGACCGACGCCAGGCTTGCCGTCAGTAGAAAAAAACCGGCCCAATCGATCGGCGCCTTCTCGCCGACCGGTTCGTCCTTGTCCATAAGTACGACCATGGCCAACAGGCCCAGCCCCATCAGCACGCCCCCCAGCCAAAAAAACATGCGCCAGGAAAAAAGGTCGGTCACCAAACCAGCGACAAAGGGCCCCAGGACCGAGCCGATGGCGGCAAAAGCCACACAATATCCGATGGCAACAGCATGGTTGGGACCCGTGGCAGCGCGGCTCACCATGGAAAATCCGATGACAAATATCATGGCCGAGCCCAAACCCTGGGCCATCCGGCTGAGGATCAGGACGAGGGGGGACTCGGCCAAACCCGAAACAGCGGCAAACAACATGAACAGCACGGCGCCGGCGATCCCCACCCTACGCAGTCCCAGCAGGTCGCCGACCCGCCCGATGGCGATCAGGGGCGCCGCATAGGCGAGCAGGTAGCCGTTCATGATCCATTCCAGCTCGCTGCCGCCGGCGTCCAAGTCTTGGCCGATGGCGGGCAGGGTGATGGTGAAGCCCATGAAGTCCAGGTTGACCACGGCGCTGGCCAAGCCGACACCCACAATCGTGCGCCCTTGCCGAGCCGTTAAAGAACCCACGTCATCCCCCTTCACGCTCCCGCCGAAACCCCGGCGTTCCCCGGCCAAGAGCGGCCCGTCCAAAGGAAATCAACGCTAGCAGGTAAAGCGGACGGCAAAAAGCGTTGAATGAGAAACGGCAAAGACGGCGGGTTCTTCCGCATCCGAAAATCACCTGTGCCTCGCACGAAAATCACTTGTGCCCCGCACGAAAATCACCGGCGGCCCGGCGTCAACAGCGCCTGTGGATAGTCTCCAGAATTGCCACATTTCGTCATTCAATTTCTACAATCCCGCACTACATGATGGGCCTGCAAGCGTCAGGGGAGGAATGCATGAAAAAGGCCGCTGCCAGCAAGAACGTTTGGCTTACGGGCGAACCCAGCATGGACGAGGTGGTGAGCGATCCCATCGTCCGCCAATTGATGATTCGCGATGGGGTCACGCCCGCCGCCCTGCACGCGGTGGTCGCCCAAGCCAAGAGCCATTTTGAAGCCAAGACCCATTTTTCGGCCCGAAGCGCCACCAGGGCCCGGAGCCCCCAAGGCTCTGCCGCCGATTGCCAGGCGGCTTAGGCTGAACCTGCCCCCGCGTCCTTATCCCGTGTGAATGGCTCTCACTTGCCAAATCGGACTGACTTGAGGCAGTCTGATAAAGGTGCCGCGCCAAGAAGGGCCCAAGTCCGTGGTGACACCCGAGTCCTTGATGACATCCTAGTCCTTGATGACAAAGGGGCGGGACCAGGTAATTGTAATGATTTTATATCAAACCAACTATTGGCCAATGGTCGCAATATCGTTAGGGTAGTTGATGGACTGGAGCACAACACGCCGGGGTATAGGTCCCTAAGAACACACCTCGGCGGGCACGGGAGATACCAATGGAAAAAATGGATCCGCGTTTCACTGATCCCATTGAAGACGCCAAAGCGATCAAGAATTGTCTGACTTACTTGGAAAAGGAAGCCCGTCGCGTGGGGCTTTCGGCCGGCGCCGACCTTATCGTCGCCGCGGGCAAGGCGGTGGAGGATGCCATCTCCCTGTCGGAGCGTTCAGTGGTGTTCAGCCATCGTGCGATGAGTGAGGATGCCGAAGGGGTTTTGCCCAACTAGGGCCCTTTGGCACCGCCTGGATCGGCACGGCCACGGCTGCAAATTTGTCTCGATTCGGTCGACGAACCTTAAAGTCAGGATGATTTTGGATTGGACGTTCAATGAAAGTTCTTGTGTTGATTTAAAAATGTTCTTCGTTCGATCGGAAAACGAATGCGGCGTTTGCCCCGCCGCAGTTTTTCTCGCCCCCGTTTTAAATCAGAAACCGTATCCTGGTAGTCGCCCGCGCGCCTAACTCATGGGAGACGTGATGTGCCCATACCCCAATCAGCCATTTTGCCGGATGCCAGTCCCCACGCCATCTTCCTGACCCTCGCGCTTGGTCCGGAGAGTGATGCGGCGGCCCATGTCCGACGGGCGGCGGCCCGGCTTTCTGCCCTGGCAGGGCAGGCAAACCAGCTGGATGGCCAGTCGGGGAACGAGGTGCTCAGCGCCATCGGATTCGGCGCCGCGGTTTGGGACCGCCTTTATCCGGCAGCGCGGCCCGACAACCTGACGCCCTTTCAGGTTCTTTCCGATAACGGACGCCGGGCACCGGCTACGGCGGGAGATATCTTCATTCATTTACGCGGTACCCGCTTCGACTTGTGTTTTGAGACCGCCCGGCATTTTCGGAACCTCTTGGGCGGCGCGGTGACCGTCGTGGAGGAGACCCACGGCTTTCGCTACCTGGACAGCCGGGACCTGACCGGCTTCGTGGATGGCACGGAAAACCCGCAAGGGGACGAGGACCGGACCCGTGTGGCCCTCTTAAGCGGCGGGGCCGGGCCTTTCGAAGCGGGCAGTTTCGTGGCGGTTCAACGCTATATCCACGACCTCGTCTCCTGGGAGGCCTTGGCAATCGAGGAACAGGAAAAGATCATCGGCCGCAGCAAGGCCGAGAACATCGAGTTCAGCGCCGAGGAAAAAGCGCCCACGGCCCACATCAAGCGGGTCAACCTCAAGGAAGACGGCCAATCCTTGGAAATTCTAAGGCATTCCATGCCTTACGGCACCGTGAGCGAGCACGGCCTGCTCTTCGTGGCCTACGGCGCCGACCCGACCATCTTCGATAAAATGCTGCACGAGATGATCCTGGCCGACAGGGCGGGTCACTACGACCACCTTATGAGCCACTCCCGGGCCGTGACGGGCACACGGTTTTTTGTGCCCCCGCAGGACTGGCTGAGGCAAAACGCCGAAAATTCATGAGGCCCGCTGCAAGCCGTTGCCACTAGTTGGCGCCGGCCCCCAGCTTGTCGCAGTTGATCAGATAGCGCTGATCGGATCTTTGAATGACCGCTTTGGCGATCTTCTCCTTGCTGTCCTTGTCCACGATCCAAAGACCCTCCGGGGAGATATGATCCAGGTAACGGTTGAGGCCGCTCCGGGAGGCATAGAGGAAGATGTCGTCCGGCAGGACCTGTTCCTGACTGCCCTCGGCCGGGCAAATCCCCGCGCCGTCCAGTTTCGTACGAAAGACCGACTCATCCTCGGCCATGGAACCGGCCCAGCCACCGATGGAAAAATTGGGGACTACCGCAAAAAAACTGCAGACCGTACGCACATTTTCAACCGAATCCACGCAGTTGGCCTCGAAGGAAAGCAAAAACAGAGGCGTATCGGCGCCCCCTTCCTTTACCGTTTCCAAAGCAGCCTCACCCCCGTCACCGTCACCATCACCGGCCATGACCGGTCCCTTGTAATAGGCCACCGTCAGGGCATCCACGTTGCGGCCGATCATGTCGCGCAGGTAGGCCTCGCCATCCACATTGGCGCGGAAGTCGATCACGTAGTCCAAGATCTGCGCCATATCCTTTGAGCGGTCCGTGCGCCCGTCGGGCACGTAAAATTCGGTGCCGCAAGCCCAGCCGCCCCGCACCAGGGTCTGGCGCAAGACATCGGCCTTTTCTTGGCAAAACTCCAAATTGTAGGAAGAGCGCCACAGCGCCTCTTGATAGCTGTTTTCCAAGGGCTTGCGATAGTCGACGGTGCAGCCATCCCCTATGAAGCTCACCGCGATTTCTCGAATTCTTTTGTCTTTCACGCACCATTGAGCCGTCGCCGCCAGAGCCGCGGAACTGGCGATGGTCCACAGGGCAACACTCAAAACAACTAGCCGCAGCATCGCCTATCCACCCTCCTGGAGACACCAAAAGCTTACCGTCAAGCTGGCAACCTTACGCCGCATCACCTTGCTATTGCCATACAAATTCGCAATCTGACCAATATACCATCGCCAAATCGTCTCGGCTAGGCTAGAGCAAATCCAGGCCCAGCGCGGTCGCCTCCGACCTCAAATGGGGCGCCAGCCCGCTGGTGACGTGAGGAGGCGGAGTCCGGCTGGACCATGCGGTGTTTCCGCCGATTCTTTGACACTTAACCAAGGTTTTTCGGCCAAAGGGCACCATTAAGCGATTTACCGTTTCTTAACACTCCATTAGCGATACTAAGGCGACCAAAATAGCACCAAAGGCGCGATCCATGCCGCAAGCGACCAACCACAAGCACCTTGTCGACCCAGAAACCTCGACGTCGTTTGGTTTGGCTCCCCAATCCGCGGCGCCGGACCTTGGACAAGCGGCCAAAAAAGCCCAAGCGCGCCCCATGACGGCCGAGGACTTGGCCGACCGGCCGCTGGGCCCGCAAGTGGTGCACCAATGGCAGACCCAAATTGCCGATTATGTGGAAGACCAAAGCTGGGAGCGGCCCAAACAGGTTGGCCTGACCCGTTGGCCCATGTCCAAGACCTTTTGGCTGATCGCCGGCGGTAGTGTGGGCCTTTGGGGCATGCTGCTTTCCGCCGCCTGGATCACCATCTAGCCGGCAGCCCCGGCTAACCAAGTCCCGCTATCTTAACGCCGCCGCCGCTGCCGCGCGCTCGGTAATCCCTGTCCAGTCGCCGGCCGCCACCAGATCCTTCGGCGCGATCCAAGACCCGCCCAC
>JANQKX010000040.1 GCA_028280915.1 Kiloniellaceae bacterium | reverse complement strand
AGGCCGGCATCTATAACGCCCACTACAAAATCCCCGGCAAAGTCAACCTGCGCGCCGATCATTCGCCCCAGCGGTTCGTGATTTCCCAGCGCCTGCTGGAAACGAAACTGAGTCATTACACCGTACCCAAGATGCAAACCCAGGCCTATCTGACGGGTCAGGTCGTCCACAATGGCGCCGATGCCCTCTTGCCCGGGCCGATGGCCATTTTCCGCGACGGCAACTACGTGGGCCGCAGCCACCTGGATCTGGCCCGGCCCGGCGAGACCGTGAAGATCTCCTTCGGCCCCGACGACAAGATCAAGGTCATCTACCGCCTGGTGGGCGGCGAACGCTTGGAGGAAGGTCTGCTGGAAAAGGCGCAACGGCTGGAGCGCCGCTTTCAGACCCAGGTCAGCAACCACCATGACCGCCCCTTCGACATCCTGGTGCTGGACCAGTTGCCCGTGGGCCAGGACGAACGCATCAAGGTGGAACTGCTGCCCGACAGCACGCCCCCCAGCGAAACCGACGCCCTGGGCCGGCCCGGCGTGGTCGCCTGGTCCAACAGCTACCTGCCCAACGAGACCCGGACCATCGATTTCGGTTACGCGGTCAGCTTTCCCGGTGACATGAGCCTGCCGGGATTTTAGCGCCGCGGGGAAAAGACTGGTAAAAAGTAAACGGCTGGTAAAAAACGGCCGAAACGGGCTATCCTAGGCGCTCGTTCATCGAACCTGACTTTCGCGCCATGGGACATGGGCCTCGCATTTCATACCATAAAGCGGTCCGGTAAGGCTTTGCGACGGCCCGGCCGTGCTTTGCTGTGGATGGCCCTTTGCGGCCTGCCCGCCTGCGCTTCCCTGCCGGAAAACACCGAGCGTCAGGCCTCCTACGCCCTCACCGATACACAGGATACAGAACTGGGCCGGGCCACCCACGCGGCCCAGTGGAACGAGCCGGGTAAATCCGGCTTTTATCTCCTGAGCGACGGGCTGGATGCCTTTGCCGCCCGGGCCCTGCTGGCGGCCAAGGCCGAGCGCAGCATCGACGCCCAGTACTATCTGCTGCACGACGATTTGACCGGACGCCTGTTCATCGCCCAGTTGATCGGAGCGGCGGACCGGGGAGTGCGGGTGCGGCTCTTGGTCGACGACATGGACCTGGGCGGCCGGGACATGGGCGCGGCCCTGTTGGACAGCCACCCCAACATCCAGGTGCGCCTCTTCAACCCCTTCGATCGGGACATTTACCGCAGCCTGCAACTGCTGACGGACTTCGGCGCGGTGACGCGGCGCATGCACAACAAGTCCTTCACCGTGGACAACCAGCTGACCATCCTGGGCGGGCGCAACATCGGCAACGAATACTTCCATGCCAACCCGAACCTGGATTTCAAGGACTTGGACGTGCTGGCCGTGGGGCCCGTGGTAAACGAGGTATCGGCCGCTTTCGACAACTATTGGAACAACGAGCTTGCCTATCTGTTCAGTCCCACGAAGTGATGGAATCAGTTTAAGAAAGATTTCATCACTGCGGGAGGTATTATGGGACAGATATTACACGGCAGCGCCACGACCACT
>JANQKX010000730.1 GCA_028280915.1 Kiloniellaceae bacterium | reverse complement strand
CTGATAGCTGCGCTCGCTGCCGCGCAGATCCCCGCCGGAAAGGCCCAAGTCACCGTCCACGATGCCCACCAGGGTCAGCTTGGGAAAGTGATGGCCCTTGGCCACGATCTGGGTGCCGATCAAGATGTCGATCTCGTGGTCCTGCACCGCCCGCACCATCTCCGCCGCCGCCAGGGGGCCGTGCAGGGTATCGCTGGCCATGACCGCTTGCCGCGCCTCGGGAAACAGCCAGGTCACCTCCTCGCTCAAACGCTCGATGCCCGGGCCGCAGGCGGCCAGGCTCTCCGTATCGCCGCACTCGGGACAGGTCTTGGGCAGGACCGAGGTAAAGCCGCAATGATGGCACTGCAGCCGGCCGGCCAAGCGATGCTCCACCAGCCAGGCGGTGCAGTTGGGGCACTGCAGGCGATGGCCGCAGGTGCGGCACAGGGTCAGGGGGGCATAGCCCCGCCGGTTCAAGAACAACAGAACCTGCTCGCCCGCCGCCAGGGTCTCCGTCACAGCCGCCCGCAGGGGCTCGGACAGCCAGGATTGGGCGGCGCTGCCGGTCACGCCGGGCCGGCGCGGCGGCGGGTGGCGCCGCATGTCGATCACCTGCACGCCGGGCATCCGGGCGGCGCCGAAACGGGCCGGCAGCCGCACCTCGTCGTAGCGTCCCGCCGCCACGTTGGCGATGGTCTCCAAGGCGGGGGTGGCGGAGGCCAGAATCACCGGGATCTGGCCCAGGCGAGCCCGCACCACGGCCATGTCCCGAGCATGATAGGTGACGCCATCCTCCTGCTTGTAAGAGGTGTCCTGTTCCTCGTCGATCACGATCAGGCCCAGTTCCGGATAGGGCAGAAAAAGGGCCGAGCGGGCGCCCACCACCACCCGGGCCTCCCCTTCCGAGACGGCGCGCCAGATCAAGCGGCGCTGCTTGCTGGTCATGTCCGAATGCCAAGTGGCCGGCGTCACGCCGAAGCGATCCCGGAACCGCTCCAGCCATTGGGCCGACAAGGCGATCTCGGGCAGCAAGACCAAGACCTGTCGGCCTTTTTTAAGGGCCGTGGCCATGGCCTCGAAATAAACTTCGGTCTTGCCCGAGCCGGTAACCCCATCCAAGAGGGTCACCGAAAAGGCCGACGCGGCCGCCTTTTCCCGCAGAGTCTCAACCGCCACCCGCTGATCGTCGGAAAACGCCGGGCCGGGAAGGCTCACATCGGGCGGCGAAAGCCGCACCCTGGGCACCACTCGATACTGGACTACCAGGCCCGCCTGGATCAACCCCTTGATCACCGAGGTGGAAACTCCCGCCTCCCGGGCCAGGTCGCTCAAGCCCCGGGCCGGCCCCTCGGCCAGGGCCGCCAGCACCCGCTGACGGGCCGCGGTCATGCGCAGGCCGCCGTCCTCCGGCGGCGTATCCTCCGCCAGGCCATAAACGGTCTGCGGCGTGGGTGCCTCGAAGGCCTGAGAGCTTGAAAGGGCCATGCGCAGCACCAGGCCGGGACCGGTCACGCAATACTGCGCCACCCACTCGATAAAGCGCCGCGCCACCTCGGTCAGGGGCGCCACGGGGAAACGGGCCGTGACCGGCTTTAAGCGGGCCTCGGGCAAGGGACCGTCCGGGCTCTTCGCCGCAACCTCCGCATTATCCCAGACCACCCCCACCACCTCGCGTCGGCCCAACGGGACCTGTACGATGGCCCCCGGCACCGCGTCCATCTCTTCCGGGACCAGATAGTCGTAAGCTCCGTCCAGGGGCAGCGGCAATAAAACCGAAACCCGTTTGGGGTTAAAGTCCGGTTCGAGAGTTTGAAAAAGCGGCGCGGTGCTGGCGTGGCGGTCGGGCATCGGTTACACTTTAAATCATAGATTCGAGGCGCGCCATTGGGCAGGATCTTGGATCGAAAAACCATGACCGGCAGCTAAACCAAGATCGGTAGCGAACGTCCGGCACTATGGAGAAAGATTGGCAAAAAGCATGAAGTTTTTCATCGATACGGCGGATGTGGCGGAAATCCGCGACTTGGCGGCCACCGGTCTGGTGGACGGTGTGACCACCAATCCTTCCCTCGTCGCCAAGACGGGGCGCGATTTTTTCGAGGTCCTGCGCGAGATTTGCGACGTGGTGCCCGGCCCGGTGTCGGCGGAAGTGGCCGCCACGGATTTCGACACCATGCTGGCCGAGGGCCAAGCCCTGGCGAAGCTCGCCGCCAACATCGTCATTAAGGTGCCGTTAACCCCTGATGGCCTAAAGGCCTGTAAAGCACTGACCGACAGCGGGACCAAGGTTAACGTGACTCTGTGTTTTTCTGCAGCCCAAGCCATTCTGGCGGCCAAGGCCGGCGCGACCTACATCTCGCCCTTTGTCGGCCGCTTGGATGACATCGGCAGCGACGGCATGGAGCTGATCGCCGATATCGTGGAGATCTACCAGTCCTATCCCCATTTCACCACGGAAGTGCTGGTGGCCTCCGTGCGCAACGTGAACCATGTGATCGAATCGGCCAAGATGGGCGCCGACGTGGCAACCATTCCGCCGGGCGTGCTGCGGGCCATGTACAAGCACCCCCTCACCGACAAGGGCTTGGACGCCTTTCTCGCAGATTGGGCCAAAACCGGCCAATCCATTTTAAATCAATAGGTAAGGCCCGCGGTTTATGCCCAAATCCAGCGACCCCTCGACCCGGAGTTCCAAGGCCAAGCCGACCGCCGCGCTGCGCAGCGCGCCCGCGGCGGCCGAGGGCACGGCCGGCGCGCGCGAGTGCTCGCGGTCCATCACGGCGGATCAGGTGGCTTGGTACCTGCGGCGCCATCCGGATTTTTTAAGCGATCACCCGGCCCTGCTCGGGGATCTGGACCCGCCCAAGCGCCAGCAAGGGGATGGGGTGCTCGACCTGCAGCACGCCATGCTGCTGCGTCTGCGCCATGACGTGCGGGAGCTGACCCATTGCCGGGACGAGCTTCTAGCCACCGGGCGCTCCAACCTGGTGATCCAGAATCGGGTTCACAAGGCCGTCTTGGCCCTTCTGGAAGCGGATTCTTTCGAGCAGTTTATCGAAACCATCACCACGGACCTGGCCATCATCTTGGGCCTCGACCTGGTCATGGTCTGCGTGGAATTTAACCAAGAAGACGGGGTGGAACGGCCCGTCGCCGGCATCATGCGTCTGCCGTCGGGCCAAGTAGACCGGATTTTCGGCCCCGGCGGCCAGGTCCGCCTGCGCGATGACATCGACGGGGACGAGACGATTTTCGGCGAGGCCAGCGGCCTGATCCGGTCCGACGCGGTCATTCGCCTGAACATCAGCGCCAAGGCACCATCCGCGCTCCTGGCCCTGGGATCGCGGGACAAAGACCACTTCCACGCCGGGCAGGGCACCGAACTGCTGAGCTTCCTGGCCCGCGTCCTCGAATCCAGTTGCCGCAAATGGCTCGGTCTGTCCGCGCCCTAGCGGCCCCCGCCCCCGCCGATCACGACGCCCCTTTCGGCATCGATTTTTCACGCCTGCCCATCGACGCTCCGTTTCACGAGGCCCTGATCGCCTGGCAAAACTGGCTGTGCCACGAGCGCCGCTCCTCCCGCCACACCAGCGAAGCCTATGGGCGGGATCTGAACGATTTCATCCAGTTCATGATCGAGCATCAAGGCAGCGGCTTGCGCCTGCAAGACCTGGGCAGCCTGGGGCTGCGGGATTTCCGCGCCTGGCTGGCGGCGCGCAGCCGCCGCGGCCTGCAGCACAGCAGCAACGCCCGCGCCCTTTCCGTCTTGCGCGGCTTCTTCCGCTGGCTGGCCAAGACCCAGCGTTTGGAGAACACCACCATCCTGGGCCTGCGCGGCCCCAAACTGGCGACGGTCCTGCCCAAGGCCCTGGACCAAGATACCGCCAAGAAGGCCGTGGACGAAATCGGCGATCTTGGCGACGAAGCCTGGGTGGGCAAAAGGGACACTGCGGTTTTACTTTTACTCTACGGCGCGGGCCTGCGCATCGGCGAGGCCCTGGGCCTTGCCCGCAGCCAGGCGCCAAAGCCGGGCCAGGACAGCCTGGTGGTCCGGGGCAAAGGCAACAAGGAACGCAAGGTGCCCCTCTTGCCGGTGATCCCGGAGGCCGTGCAGGACTACCTTGCCGCCTGCCCCCACCATCTGCCCGGCGACGGGCCCCTCTTCGTGGGCAAGCGGGGCGGCCCCTTGGGGGCGCGGCAGATCCAGCAGAGGGTAGAGCTCCTGCGCGGCCAGTTGCGCTTACCCGCCAGCGCCACGCCCCATGCCCTGCGCCATTCCTTCGCCACCCATCTGCTCACGGCCGGCGGGGATTTGCGCAGCATCCAGGAGCTTCTAGGCCACGCCTCCCTCAGCACCACCCAGCGCTACACGGCGCTGGACAGCAAGGCCCTGCTGGCGGTCTACGACAAACACCATCCCCGCGCCAAAAGCCAGAAAACCTAATCTGGGACCTAAATGTGAATGGCCCGTCCGGCCACCGCCAAGGCGGCTTCCTTGACCGCCTCGCCCATGCCCGGGTGAGAATGGCAGGTCCGGGCGATATCCTCGGCCGAGGCGCCGAATTCCATGGCGATCACCGCCTCGGCCAAGAGGTCACCGGCCAAGGGCCCTAGGATATGCACGCCCAGGACCCGGTCGCTGTGCTTGTCGGCCAGGATCTTGACCATGCCGTCCGTGTCCGCGTTGGCCCGGGCCCGGCTGTTGGCGGTGAAGGGAAACTTACCCACGTTGTAGGCCACGCCCTCGTCCTTCAGCTGCTCTTCGGTCTTGCCCACGCCGGCCACCTCGGGCCAGGTGTAGACGACACCCGGCACCAGGTTGTAGTCCACGTGGCCGTTCTGCCCGGCCATGGTTTCCACCGCCGCCACGCCGTCTTCCTCCGCCTTATGGGCCAGCATGGGGCCGGGCACACAGTCGCCAATGGCGAAAATCCCCGGCACCGAGGTCTCGAACGTGCCGTCCACCTGGATGAAACCCCGATTGTCCATGGCCACGCCCAGCTCCTTCAGGCCGAGCCCTTCCGTGAAGGGCCGGCGCCCGATGGAGAGCAGCACGGTCTCCGCCTCCATGGCTTCCTCGCCGCCGCCCTTGGCCGCCTCCAGGGTCAAGCGCACCCCCTCGGCCCCGGCCACCGCCGAGGTCACCTTTTTGCCCAGCTTAAACTTCAAGCCCTGCTTGGTGAGAACCCTTTGAGTCTGCTTGGCGATCTCCCCGTCCATGCCGGGCAAGATTCGGTCCAGGAACTCCACCACCGTGACCTTGGCGCCCAGACGGGACCACACCGACCCCAGTTCCAGGCCGATGACCCCGGCGCCGATCACCACCAGGGTCTCGGGCACCTTGCCCAGCTCCAAGGCGCCGGTGGAGGTCACGATCTGATTTTCGTCCACCTCGATGCCCGGCAGGGGCGTGGATTCCGAACCGGTGGCGATGAGGATTCGTTCCGCGGAGAGGGTCTGACTGCCGCCGTCCTCCAGGGCCACGGCCACCTCGCCCGCCTTGGGAATGGACCCCCATCCCTTGATGTAGTCCACCTTGTTTTTCTTGAACAGGAATTCCACACCCGCGGTCAGGTCCTTCACCACCTTGGCCTTGCGGCTCATCATGGTAGGCAGGTCCAAGACCACGGACGGCAGGCTGATGCCATGAGCGGCGAAATGCTTGTTGGCATCGGCGAACTTTTCCGAGGACTGCAGCAAGGCCTTGGAGGGAATACAGCCCACGTTCAAGCAGGTGCCGCCCAAGGCACCGCGGCCCTCCACGCAGGCCGTGGACAGGCCCAGTTGCGCCGCACGAATGGCCGCCACATAGCCGCCAGGCCCGCCGCCGATTACCACCAGGTCATAGCGTTTTTCAGCCATTGCTCTCCCCCTTCGTGAGCCCCGCGGATTTGTGCCCGCCAAATGATAGGCGCCAGATGATAGGCGAGCCAAAGCCATGGCACAACGGGCAGGGAAAAACAATGCCGTGTCCACGGCAGAGCGCGCCCGCGCCGGGCCTGTTCATCGCCCGCCGCTTGGGCCAAAATGGGCACCAATCCGGCAAAGACCGACTCAGGGGAGGTGACCACATGACCTTGCAAATTGCCGAGCGCTGGTTCGAACGTCGGCGCATCGACGACGACATCACCCTGCTGTGGGAACCCCATGTGGTGCCGCTGATGCGCTGTAACATCTGGCACGTGCGCGGGCGCGACCGGGATCTTTTCGTCGACACGGGCATGGGCGTGGCCAGCCTCCGGGACGCCACCCGGGACCTGGTGGACAAGCCCGTGCTGGCGGCCGCCACCCACAGCCACGCGGACCACATGGGCGGCCATCACGAATTCGACGCCTGCCTGGTGCACGCCCTGGAACGGGACAACTTCGAGCGCCCCAGCGAGGCGGAAAGCCTCTTCATCGATGATTTCGGGCCCGATCTGATCGAGGCGCTCACCAAGGCGGGTTATCCCCTGGAGCCGGGGCAACAGCTCATCACCGCCCTGCCCCATGCGGGATACCGCCCCGACGATTACCGCCTCAAGCCGGCCCGCGCCACGGTCGCCGTGACGGAGGGCGACATGGTGGACCTGGGCAACCGCCATTTCGAGATCCTGCACCTGCCGGGCCACTCGCCGGGCAGCATCGGCTTGTGGGAGGCGGCCACGGGCACCCTGTTTTCCGGGGATTGTATCTACGACGGGCCCCTGTTGGACGAGCTGGGCCACTCGGACATCCCGGCCTACATCAAGAGCATGCGCCGCCTGCGGGACCTGCCGGTTACCGTGGTCCACGCCGGCCACGACCCCAGTTTTGGCCGCCAGCGCCTGCACGAACTCATCGACCAATATTTGGCCTGGCGTGATGGTACTGGGCGCGATGGCACTGGTTGACCGGGCGGCGCCCGTGTTAACCTTTTGTAAAGCATGATCCGGCCAGTCTTTGTCGGGTCCGTGAATAACAGGGGAGCAAGCCCCATGCCCTGGGGACGATGGCTGGCACTGGGCTTTTGTGTTGCGCTGGGTTTGGCGCTGGGCGCTTGCGGCGGCCGCTCCCAGCCCCATGTGGCCGTGCAGGGCCAGGGCGCCAGCGACGCGAAGATCGTCCAGCCGGCCAGCGCCCTGCAATGTGTCCCCTATGCCCGCGAGCTGTCCGACATTCAGATTCGCGGCGATGCCTGGACCTGGTGGCGCCAGGCCGAGGGACGCTACGCCAAGAACACCATTCCCCGCGTGGGCTCGGTGCTGGTGCTGAGCAAGTCCCACAAAATCAGCGGCGGCCACCTGGCCGTGGTCACGGACATCCTCAGCCATCGCGAAGTGGTGGTCAGCCACGCCAACTGGCTGAACCGGGGGCGCATTCACCTGAACACGCCGGTCTATGACATCTCGCCGGGCAACGACTGGTCATTGGTGCGGGTCTGGTACACCCCGGGCGACACCTATGGCGCCGGGCACTATCCCGCCCACGGCTTTATCCACCCGTCACGGAACCTGGCCGCGGTTTTCTAAACGGAAATCAGCAAGCGCTGCGGATCCTCGATCGCTTCCTTGATGCGCACCAGGAAGGTCACCGCCTCGCGGCCGTCGATGATTCGGTGATCATAGGACAGCGCCAGGTACATCATGGGGCGGATTTCCACCTGCCCCCGCACCGCCACGGGCCGCTGCTGGATGTTGTGCAGGCCCAGGATAGCCGACTGGGGCCGGTTGATGATCGGCGTGGACAACATGGAACCGAAGACGCCGCCGTTGGTGATGGTGAAGGTGCCGCCCGCCATGTCGTCCAGGGCCAGCTTGCCCGCCCGGCCCTTGGCCGCCAGGTCCGCCAGGCTCTGCTCGATCTCGGCGAAGGATTTTTGATCGCAATCCCGCACCACCGGCACCATCAAGCCGTTGGGCGTCGAAACCGCCATGCCGATGTCGTAATAGTGGTTATAGACGATCTCGTCCCCGTCGATCTGGGCATTGACCGCCGGCAATTCCTGCAAGGCGTTGACCACGGCTTTGGCAAAGAAAGAAGAAAAGCCCAGCTTGATGCTGTGTTTCTTTTCGAATTTTTCCTTGTATTGCGCCCGCAGCCCCATCACCGCCGACATATCCGCTTCGTTGAAGGTAGTGAGCGTGGCCGCGGTATTCTGCGATTCCTTCAAGCGCCGGGCGATGGTCTGGCGTAGCTTGCTCATGGCCACCCGTTCCTGCCGCGGCGCCACCGGCGCGGCTTGAGCTGGCGCAGCTTGAGCTGGCGCGGGGGTTGCGGCAGCCGGCGCGGGTGCGGCAGGTGGAGGGGCAGCCGGTGCCTCCGCCGGAGCCGGCGGTTTCAGCAGTTCGGTCCGGCCCTCCAGCAGGTTGATCACATCTTCCTTGGTGACCCGCCCGTCGCGGCCGCTGGCGGGGATCAAGGCCGGGTCCAGGCCCTGCTCGCTGATCAACTTGCGCACCGCCGGACCGAGCTGGCCAAAGGCGGTTTCGTTCAAAAACTGCACCAGGTCCGATTTGGTGATCTTGCCGGAGGTCCGGCGGACCAGCTGGGGATCCAAGCGGGCCAGAGGCGCCATGGCTCCGTCCGCCGCAGGATGATGTTGGGCCGCCGCCGAATCCGGCGCCGCCGCTGGGGCATCGGTGGCGGGCGCGCTCGCAACAGGCTCGGCTTGGGGTTGGGGTTGGGGTTGGGGCGCGGCGGCGCCCGCGGCACCTTTCAGCAGAACACCCAACACGGCGCCCACTTCGACCGTGCCGCCTTCTTCCACCATGATCTCGGAAATCACACCGTCGCCGGGGGCGTTCACTTCCAAG
>JANQKX010000580.1 GCA_028280915.1 Kiloniellaceae bacterium | reverse complement strand
TCCTCGGGCCACATCAAGGATCAGGACGCTTTTTTTGACCGGGTTTTGCAGGAAAGCCGCTATGGCGACATCCTCTTTCAGAAGCGGCTCGTTCAGCATGAAAGCCTTAACCGCATCAATCCGGACTGCATCAACACCCTGCGGGTGGTCACCTTTGCCCATGACGAACAGGTGTCCTTGGACGGTTGCATGCTGAGCATCGGGCCCGCGCTGGACGGCACGGATAGCTGGTCCCGCGGCGCCATGATCGCCCGCGTGGATCCCGAAACGGGCCGTCTGTCAAAATACGCTTTTCGGAAGTACAGTCACGGCAGCGAGGTGCTGGAGCGGCATCCCAAGACCGGGTTTCCCTTCCAGGAAGGCCAAATTCCCGACTGGGACCTGATCAAACACTATCTTACCCAAGGGGCGCTGGCGCTGCGCCCCCTCACCTCCCTGGGGTGGGACATTGTGCTCTCCACCCATGGGCCGGTGATGCTGGAAACCAACGATGATTGGGACTGCTACTTTTGCCAGGAAGGCATGAAGGGCTTGAAAAACAGCGAAACGGGCCATTCCATCCTGGCCAACTTCAAGGTCGGCGACTACCGGCTCTAGGCTATCGGCCCAGTCGGCGGATCACACCCTCGGCCGCGGCGCGCCCGGCGGCGATGGCCCCTTCCACATAACCCGGGAAAGCCAGAGCCAATTCGGTCGCCGCGAAGCTGATGGGCGGCCGGCCGGCGCGCAGAACCTCGTCCGCGTCCCACGCCGTCATATCGGCGATGGTCGCCGAATAGCCGCCCCCGCTCCAGGTATCGTCGAGCCAGCTGCGCTCCAAAAAGGCGCGCGGCGTCAAGGCCGCCGGGCCAATGGCATCGGCGATCAGGGCAAGGATGCGGTCCCGGCGGGCCGAATCCGTCAGGGCGATCATTTCCCGGGTCAGGGGACCAGCGACGAAGCAAACCAGTTGGGGCCGGTCCGGCGCCGGGCTGGCGTCCCCCACGTAGAGGCCCGCCGGCGCGGACCACTGCACCGTGCCGCTCCAGCCGACGTCGCGCCAGAAGGCCCGGTCATAGCGCAGCAGGATCTTGATCACGTCCCCGGGATGATAGGCGCCGAGGGCCCGGGACAGGGGCACGGGCAAGACCGGCGAAAAGCTGATCCGGGGCACCACCACGGGCGGAATGGCCAGGATCACCTGCCGCGCTTGCCACGGGCGGCCGCCCGCGGTGAGATGCACCCCAGTGTCCTGCCAGGAAAGATTTTCCACCGGACAGCTGGTGTGCAGATCGCCGCCCAACGGGGCAGCCAGGTCCACGGCCAGGGAATGGAGAGTTTCTCCCAGGAAGTATTGCAGCTCGGTCACTTCCGTTTTGCTGCAGCGGCAATGGGCCGCCAAGTGCCACAGGGGCAGGCCGGCCAGATCCACGCACCAGATACTGGTCAGCATGGCGGTCAACGCCGCCTTCACCTCGGCGGGCACGGCCAGGCAGGCGATCCACTGGGCGACGGTCTTGTCTCGCAGGTCCGGCGGCAAATCCGCCGACTCGAAAAGCTCTTGATAGACCTCCCAGGCCTGGTCGAAGGATGCGGCGCTGGGATCGGGCGTGCCGGCAAGCTGTGCCGAAAGGGATGAGGGCTGGCCCCTCGCCCGCCCCTCGCCCGGCGGCGAAATCAAGGTTTTGCCGTGGACACGGGCTAGCTCCATGACCCGGGGCATGTCGTCGCAGATGTACTGCCCGCCCACATCGCAGCGCTCGCCCAGGGCATTTTCCCCCGGCGCGATCCGTCCGCCGACCCGGTCCCGGGCCTCCAGCACCGCAAGGCTCAGCCCGGCCTCCCGCAACGCGGCCGCCGCGCTAAGGCCGGCAAAGCCGGCGCCCACCACGATCACGTCTCTTGTTTCGCTCATCGGGCCAGGTCCCAATCAGTCGCCGCGCCGCCAGGTGGTACCTTGGGGGCCGTCCTCCAGGACGATGCCCTGTTCCTTCAACTCATCCCGGATGCGGTCCGCGGTGGCGAAGTCCTTGGCCTTGCGTGCCGCCAGACGCTGGTCGATGAGGGATTGGATGTCATCGTCGGAGAGATCCCCCGCTCCTTCCTTGAACCACTCCTCCGGATCGGCATCGAGCAACCCGACCAGAGCGGCGGCCGCCAGGAGTTGCCCCTTCGCCGCGCCGATCTCCGCCGGGTCGCCGGCGCGGTTAACCGTGCCCGCCAGATCGTGCAGCAGGGAAAGGGCCAAGGGCGTGTTCAGGTCGTCGCTCAAGGCATCGACCACTTTCTCGGGCGGCGCTGCCGACGGCGCCGGGGCAATGCCTCCCTTGCGCAGGGCGCCGTAGAGCCGGTCCAGTTGGCCCTTGCTTTCCTTCAGCTTCTCCCGGGTGATGTCCAAGGGGGCGCGGTAGTGGCCGGACAGCAGGGCCAGGCGAATGGCCTCGCCCCGGTGGCCCTCTTCCAGGAGCTGGCGCACGGTGAAAAAGTTGCCCAGGGATTTGGACATCTTTTCGCCGTTCACCACCACGTAGCCGTTGTGCATCCAATACCGGGCGAAGGTGTCATGGCCATTGGCGCATTTGGACTGGGCGATTTCGTTTTCATGGTGGGGAAAGATCAAATCCAGGCCGCCGCCATGAATATCGAAGCTGTCCCCGAGATGTGTTTGGGACATGGCCGAGCATTCGATATGCCAGCCGGGCCGTCCCCGGCCCCAGGGGCTGTCCCAGCCGGGCTGATCATCGCCGGACGGCTTCCACATCACGAAATCGGCCGGATCTTTTTTATAGGGTGCCACCTCGACCCGGGCGCCGGCGATCATCTCGTCCCGATTGCGGCCCGACAGGCGTCCATAGCTGTCCATGGACGTCACGGAAAACAGCACGTGGCCTTCCGCCGCATAGGCATGCCCCTTTTCGATCAGGGCCGCCATCATGGCGATCATCTGCCCGATGTGCTGGGTCGCCCGAGGTTCAATCGTGGGCGGCAGGGCGCCGAGGGCCGCCATGTCGGCGTGGAAGGCCCGGGTGGTGCGCTCGGTCAGTTCCTGAATGGTCGTGCCTTCCTCGGTGGCGCGGTTATTGATCTTGTCTTCCACGTCGGTGATGTTGCGGGCATAGGTCACATGGTCCGGGCCGTAGACGTGGCGCAGCAGGCGGAAGAGCACGTCGAAGACCACCACCGGGCGGGCGTTGCCGATGTGGGCGAAGTCGTAAACCGTGGGCCCGCAGACATACATACGCACACGGCCGGAATCGATGGGCTGAAAGGACTCTTTCTTGCGGCTGAGGGTATTGTAAAAATGCAGGGACACGGGAAATTCCTAGTTTTCTGGAGCTTTTCGGACCGGCCGCGCCGGCTCAATGGGGGCCCTTGAAGCTATTGGTGATGGGATAGCGCCGTTCCCGGCTCAAGTTGCGCCGGGTGATTTTCACGCCTGGACAGGCCTGCCGTCTTTTATACTCGGCCAGGTCCAGAAGGCGCCAGACCCGCTTGATGGTTGCCAAGTCATGCCCCCGCTCGGCGATCTGGTCGATGGGCATTTCCAGCTCGATGAGGCAATGGAGGATGTCGTCCAGGGTCTCGTAAGGCGGCAGGGAATCCTGGTCGGTCTGGTCCGGGCGCAGCTCCGCCGAGGGCGGCTTTTCGATGATGCGCTCGGGGATCACCCGGCCCGCCGGCGCCAGGGCACCTTGGGGCATGACTTGATTGCGCCAGCGGCAGAGCTCGAAAACGGTCATCTTGTACACGTCCTTGAGCACGTTATAGCCGCCGCACATGTCGCCGTAGAGGGTCGCGTAACCCACGGACATCTCGGACTTATTGCCGGTGGAAAGCACCATGGCGCCCAGTTTGTTGGACAGGGCCATCAGGGTCAGGCCGCGGGCGCGGGACTGGATGTTCTCCTCGGTGATGTCCGGATCGCGCCCGGCAAAGAAGGGCGCCAGCATGCCCTCGAAGGCGGTCATGGCCGGCTCGATGGAGATGCTGTCCAGGCGCACGCCCAGGAGGCGGGCCAATTCCGCCGCGTCGTCCAGGCTTTCCTGGCTGGTATAGGGCGAGGGCATCATCACGCAGTGGACCTGGTCCGGCCCCAGGGCATCGGCCGCCACCGCCGCCGAGAGGGCCGAATCGATGCCGCCGGACAGGCCGATGATGACGCCGGGAAAGCGGTTCTTGGTGACGTAGTCGCGCAGGCCAACGCAGAGCGCCTGATAGACCGCTCCCAAGCCGTCGATCGGCGCGGCCCGCTCGGCGGGCGCCACCTGCCAGCGCCCCTCCCCGTCCCGGTGCCAGCGGGTCACGGCCACGCCTTCGATGAAGGCCGGCATTTGGGCGGCCAGGTTGCGCGCCGCGTCCAGGACAAAAGAAGCGCCGTCGAACACCAATTCGTCCTGACCGCCCACCTGGTTTACGTAGATCAGCGGCAGACCGGTTTCCGTCACCCGGGCCACGGCCAGCTGCACCCGCTCGTCGATCTTGTCGGTCTCGTAGGGCGAGCCGTTGGGCACCACCAGGATCTCGGCGCCGGATTCCTCCAGGCACTCGGCCGGCTCGGGACCCCACATGTCCTCGCAGATCATCACCCCCAGACGCACGCCGCGAAAGGACATGGGGCCGGGCAAGGGGCCAGCCCGGAAGACCCGCATTTCATCGAAGACCCCGTAGTTGGGCAGGTCGTTTTTATAGCGGATGGACTGAATGCGCCCGCCGTCCAGCAGCAGGGCCGCGTTATAGACGTGGCCGCGCAGGGAGTTGCTGGCGGGCTGGGCCTCGTCGTCCAACCAGGGCGCGCCGATCAGAACGCCGGGCCCGCCGTCCGCGGTCTCCTCGGCCAGGGCCTCGGCGGCGCGCTTGATGGCGGCCAGGAACATGGGCTTCAGCACCAGATCCTCGGCCGGATAGCCGGAGAGGAAGGTCTCGCTGAAGACCACCAGATCGGCGCCGGCCGCGGCCGCTTCGGCGCGGGCCGTGCGGGCCCGGGCCAGGTTGCCGGAGACGTCGCCCACGGTGGGATTGCACTGGGCCAAGGCGATGGAAAGTGTGTCGGTCATGGGCCGATACTTACGACGATCCCGGCGCCGCCGCAAGCGGGTGGATAGGGGCCTAAGCCTACCTAGCAGACCGCCGGGTCGGACCAGCGGTCGTCGGCGAAAATCACGCCGCCATGGGCGCCCGCCAGGATGGCGGTCCGCGCGTTTTCCCATAGGGTGCGCCAGACCGCCGGATCCCGCAATTCCCGGCGCGGATCCGCCTGGCTGCGGGCGATGAAGCCGGGAAAGGCCGGCCGGCCGCTGGGCTGGCCCGCCCGGTGATAGCGCAGATCGGCGCTCCAGCGCAGCCGGGCGGAGCGATTGGGAAGGGAGGAATGCAGGTTGTGCTTATGAAACAGAACGATCCCGCCCCGCTTCACCGGCAGGGGCACGGCCTCCGAGCCCCATGTGCCGGACAGCCTGACCCAGGGCCTGAAGGCCGTGCCCCTGCCGGTGAAGCGGGGCGGGATCGTTCTGTTTCATAAGCACAA
>JANQKX010000610.1 GCA_028280915.1 Kiloniellaceae bacterium | reverse complement strand
AGTGGTCGTGGCGCTGCCGTGTAATATCTGTCCCATAATACCTCCCGCAGTGATGAAATCTTTCTTAAACTGATTCCATCACTTCGTGGGACTGAACAGCTAGGAGCGGTTCAAAACCTCTTGGCACTTGCGGCTGAGCGCGGCCTGATCGCCGTTGTGCAGCGGTTTGCCGTCAAAATAGGCCTGGCCGTTTTGGTCCACTTCGATCTCTCCCAGGTTCAGCCGGCTCTGGCGAAAGCCCCGTTCCCGGATCGGGGTGAAATCGAGGGGAAAGGCAAAGCTCTTGGGCAGAGTGATCTGCGAGCCGTCGTTCAGGTCGGCCGGGGCCACCGCGCGGCCGTGCACATCCACGCCAGGCTGGTAGTTCACCCCTTCACTGGGCTGATAGGCCACCAAACGCCGACAGTCCTCGACGGACACCGTGGCGGTGGGGCTGTCCGCGGCCGGGAGAGCCATCGGGGTCAATCCGACGATCACAAACACCGCGATAGAGATTTTGCCAAGCTTTGCCATGCCTTGAAGCTAAACCTTGCCCTTTAACAAAACTCTAAGGGCATCAATCAACTTGATTCATATTTTAGTACAAAAATAACTTACATAATATTGAAATTATTTCCTATTCCGGTCTAAAGCTGATCCAGCTGTTTTCAACACCTATGTAGATCAGGACCCAAATCACGGTGGTGATCCCGGTGGTAATGGCGGCCTTGCGCCACAGCATGGGCTTATCCGGTGCGGAGGCCACATGGCCCGGCTCCGGATTTTCCGGCGCCCGCACGCCCCAGGGCAGGACGGCGAAAAACACCACCCACCAGGTCATCACAAAGACCAGTATGCCCGTGACCCAGTTCACCCGCTTGAATTACCTTTCCGCCTAGGCCTGTTCCAGTTCCACGAGCGTGCCGCAGAAATCCTTGGGGTGGAGAAACAGCACCGGTTTGTTGTGGGCGCCGATCTTGGGCTCCCCGTCCCCCAGCACACGGGCCCCCTGGGCCTTGAGCTGGTCCCGCGCCGCCCGGATATCGTCCACCTCGTAGCACACGTGATGCATGCCGCCGGAGGGGTTCTTTTCCAAAAAGGCGGCGATAGGGGAATTGTCGCCCAGGGGATGGAGCAGTTCGATCTTGGTGTTGGGCAACTCGATAAAGACCACGGTCACGCCGTGATCGGGCTCCGCCTGCGGGGGCGACACCTTGGCTCCCAAGGCCTCCCGATAAACGGCGGACGCTTTTTCCAGGTCGGGAACGGCGATCGCCACGTGGTTCAGTTTTCCGATCATGTCCTCTTTCCTTCCATCGACAATATGGGGTCCGACCGCCCATCCGGCTAGGGCGGGCCAAACTTACTCCAAGCGAATGACATGGACCGCGGTCAGGGGTTTTTTGCCCCAGAGCCGCGCCGCCGTGCGGCGTACGGCAATGGAGGCCGCCTCTTCCACCGCATCGTCATCACGACGCGCCGAGCGAGACAAACGGGAAAGGGCCTCTTCGACCGCCGATTCGAAACGGGCCATGTCGATCTCGTCTTGATCCAATTCGGTCAGGCCCAGGATGGAGATCTCCGCGTCGCCATCCATGCGGCCGTTACTGTCCAGAACGAGGGTCACGAAGGCCGCGCCGTTGAAGCTCATTTTCTTGCGGGTTCTAAAGACCCCGCTCTCCAATGGCAGCAGACGGTTGCCTTCGTAGGCCAGGCGGCCGGCGGTCACCTGGTCCGCGATGCGCGCGGGGCCGGGGGCCAACTGGATCAGATCGCCGTTTTCCGCGACGATCTGCTGAGGCACCTGGCATTCCGCCGCCAGGCTGGCATGGGCCGAGAGATGACGGCTTTCCCCATGCACCGGAATGGCGATCCTGGGCCGCACCCAGTGGTACATCTGGGCCAGCTCCGCCCGCCCCGGATGACCGGAGACGTGAATGTCGTGGTCGTGGTCGGTGATGACCTCCAGCCCCCGGCGCACCAAGGCGTTTTGCAGGTCGAATATGCCCAATTCGTTGCCGGGAATGACCCGGGAGGAGAAGACCACCGCATCGCCCGGGTCCAGGGAGATGTGATTGTGCTGGCCATTGGCGATACGCCATAGGGCCGCCCGGGGCTCGCCCTGGGAGCCGGTACAGATCAGCATCACCTCGTTGCGCGGAAAGTAATGCACCTCGGTTTCATCAATAAAAGGCGGGATATCGGTGAGATAACCGTTTTCCCGGGCGGCCTGCATGATGCGGTGCAATGACCGCCCCACCAGGGCCACCCGGCGGCCATGGGCCTGGGCCACGCGGATGGCGGTTTCCAAGCGCGCCACGTTGCTGGCGAAACAGGCGATGGCCACCCGGTTCTCCAGGCTGCCCACCACCTCCATCAAATGCTCCCGAACTTCCCCTTCCGAGCCCGCGTCCTCCTCCACCAGGGCATTGGTGGAATCGCACACCATGGCCAGCACGTCTTCCTCGGCCAAGGCCTTGAGGCGCGCCACGTCCGTGGTCTCCCCCACCAGGGGGTCCGGGTCGATCTTCCAATCGCCCGTGTGCAGCACCGTCCCTGCGGCGCAGCGCACCACCACCGCGTTGGGCTCGGGGATGGAATGGGTCAGGGTCACCAGCTCCACCTGGAAGGGCGCCAACTCGACCGTGCCGGAAAGGGGGATCTCGATCACCTCCGCGATCCCGTCCAGGCCGGCCTCGGCCAGCTTGCGGCGCACCAAGGATGTCGTGAAAGGCGTGGCATAAAGGGGGCAGCCGAAGCGGGGCCACAAATAGGGTACCGCGCCGATATGATCCTCGTGGGCATGGGTCAGGACAATCCCCACCAGGTCATCCCGGCGTTCTTCGATGAAGGCGGGATCGGGCATGATCACGTCCACGCCGGGCAGCCGGTCGTTGGCGAAAGTGACGCCCAGGTCGATCATCAGCCACTTGCCCTGGTAGCCGTAGAGATTGAGGTTCATGCCAATCTCGCCGGTGCCCCCTAGGGGCAGCAGGTAAAAGCCGTCCTCGGGCCAATCGTCGTCAAAACCAGCCTGGCTCACGCACCCTCACCTTCGGCATTCGACCGGTAGATCGACAGCAGTCCTTGCAAGGTCAACTCCGGGTCCACGTGTTCAATGACCGGTGTCGCCCGGTCGAACAGGCTGGCCAGACCACCGGTCGCCACCACCTTCATGGGGGCGCCGTATTCTTTTTTCATGCGGGCCACGATGCCCTCCACCAGGGAGATGTAGCCCCAAAATATGCCGGATTCCATGGCCGGTTCCGTATCCTTGCCGATCACCCGCTCGGGCTTGCGGGCCCGCACCAAGGGCAGCTTCGCCGCCGCCGTGTGGAAGGTTTGCAGGGCCAGGTTTACGCCCGGCGCCAGCACGCCCCCCTCGAAGGCGCCGTCGGCGGCCACCACGTCGAAGGAGGTGGCCGTACCGAAGTCCACCACGATCAAGGGGCCGCCGTACTTTTCATGGGCAGCGATCGTATTGACCAGGCGGTCGGCGCCCACGGCGTCGGGCCGGTCCACCCGCACTTCGATGCCCAGTTTGACCTCCGGCCGTCCCACGATCAGGGGGTCCCGGCCGAAGTACCGGCTGCATAAGCTGGCCAGGGGATAAAGGGCGGCCGGCACCACCGAGGCGATGATGGAACCGTCGATCATGTCGGGGCGCAGCCCCTGCAGGCCCATGAGCTGGGTCAGCCACACCATGTACTCATCGGCGGTGCGATCGGGATTGGTCGCCGTGCGCCAGGAGCCCCGAAGCTCCTCCCCGTCAAAGACGGCAAACTCAAAATTCGTATTACCGGAATCAATCGCGAGCAGCATCCGTCTACCCCCCGAGGACCACATCGCCGGCGGAAATGCGTATGCGTCCCCGCGTAGCATGTTCAAGTATCAATGCGCCATCCACATCCAAATCCACCAACTTGCCCGTCAAGGGGCCGTCCGGCCCGCTCACCCGGGCCTCCCGCCCCATGCCATGGGCCCGCTCCCGCCAGGCCTGGCGCAGGGCCGCGAAGCCTTCATGGCTCCATCTATCCATCCAAAAGCGAATTTGCAAACAAAGCTTTGCGCACAAGACCGACAGGTCGGGAACCGGGTCCAAACCCGCGGCGCGCAAATCCGTGGCAAAGGCGGGCGATCCCGGCGGGTGGGAGACCGCATTGATGCCGATCCCCATCACCAGCCAGCTCAGGCCCCCTTGGGCCTTCGACTTGGATTCCAGCAAGATGCCGGAGATTTTCAAGCCGTCGACCAAGACATCGTTGGGCCACTTGACCACGACGGCGCGGTCCGCCGGCAAAACCGCCCGCACCACGTCACTGACCGCCAAGACAGCCACGAAGCCCAGTTGCGGCGCGGCCGCGAGGGTGCAGTCGGGCCGCAACAGAAAGGAGCTGTAGAGGTTGCCCGGCGGGCTGTTCCAAACCCGGTTCTGCCGCCCGCGCCCCAGATTTTGGGACACCGCGGTGATCACCAGGTCGCCCGCGGCGCCCGCGTCGCCCCGGCGCTTGGCCTCGTCATTGGTGCTGGTCACATCACACAAAGCCAGGCAACGGAAGCCGCCAGGCATTTCTGTTTCAGGGCTTTGCTGTTTTTCCGGGGTCTCCCCCATGGGCCGGGTCATCCAGTGAACAAAGACGACGCCGCGGCGCCGGCGCTATCCACCACCGGGCTCAGGATCAGGATAAAAAGCACGACCACCAGGCTGGTGCCGAAGAGGATCGCGCCCATTTCCCGCCCGATGGGCCGGTCAAAGGATTCGCTGGGTTCGTCGAAGTACATGAGCTTGACGATGCGCAGGTAATAAAACGCGCCGATGACCGAGGTCAGGACACCGATGATGGCCAGGGTATAGAGACCTGCGTCGATCGCCGCCATGAAGACAAAAAACTTACCGAAGAACCCGGCGAGCGGCGGGATACCCGCCATGGAAAACATGAAGATCGCCAGGGCCAGGGCCACCAAAGGATTGGTCTTGCTCAGGCCCTTGAGGTCGTCGATGCCCTCGAACATCTTTTCCCGCTGCCGCATGCACAAGATGCAGGCGAAGGTGCCCACGTTCATGAAGATGTAGATGGCCAGATAGACCGCCACGCCGCGCACCCCCTCCTCGGTGCCGGCGGCCAGCCCCACCAGAGCGTAGCCCACGTGGCCGATGGAGCTGTAGGCCATCAGGCGCTTGATGTTACGCTGGCTGATCGCGGCCAGGGAGCCCAGGATCATGGAGGCGATGGAAATGAAGATGATGATTTGCTGCCACTGGGCCATAAGGTCGTGGAAGGGGTCGGTCAGCACCCGCACGAAGAGGGCCAGGGCCGCCACCTTGGGCGCGGTGGCGAAAAACGCCGTCACCGGCGTGGGGGCGCCTTCGTAGACGTCCGGCGTCCACATGTGGAAGGGCACGGCCGAAACCTTGAAGGCCAAGCCGGCGGCGACAAACACCAGGCCGACCAGAAGGCCCACGGAGATGGATCCCTTGGCCAGCAGCTCGGCCGCCATGATCCGCCCCAGATCATCAAAGGAGGTGGAGCCGGCAAAACCATAGACCAAGGAACAGCCGTAAAGCAGCATGCCCGAGGACAGGGCGCCCAGGACGAAATACTTCAAACCCGCCTCGGAGGAGCGCAGGCTGTCCCGGCGGAAGGCGGCGACCACATAAAGGGAAAGGCTCTGCAGTTCCAGCCCCATGTAGAGGGACAGGAGGTCGTTGGCCGACACCATCATCAGCATGCCGAGGGTGGCGAACAGCAAGAGGATCGGGAACTCGAAACGGGCCATGTTTTCCCGCTCGATGAAGCGCACGGACATGATCATGGTCAAGGACGCGCCGATCAGCACCAGAACCTTCATATAGCGGCTGAAACCGTCGGTGATAAACAGACCGCCGAAGGCCGCTCCCTGTTGGGCGCTGACCAAGATCCAAACGCCGGCGATCACCAGGGAAGCGACCGACAGACCCATCACCAAACGCACGGAGCGGTTGCCCCGGAACACGCCCAGCATCAAAAGAGCCATGGCCGCGCAGGCCAGGAAAACTTCCGGCAAGGCATATTCGATGTTCATCGCCATCATGACGCCGGGCCCCCTATTTACCGGTCCAGAAGGCGGTCAGGTGGGAGCCTTCCGCCGATGCCAGCGCGGCATCATAGTTTTGAATGAGATTGGTGACCGAAACCGACATGATGTCCAGGAAGGGCGGCGGATAAATCCCCATCCAGATGACCAGGATGAGCAGCGGGGCAAAAACCAGCTTCTCACGCCAATTCATATCCAGGATCGCCTTCAGGTCCGCCTTGGTCATGACGCCGAAGACCACCCGGCGATACAGATAGAGCATGTAGGCGGCGCCCAGCACCATGCCCGTGGCGGTCAACAGCGCGACCCAGGTGTTGACCTGGAAGGCGCCGACGATGACCAGAAACTCGCCGACGAAACCGCTGGTCCCCGGCAGGCCCACCGAGGCCAGCATGAAGACCATGAAGACAAAGGCATAGCGGGGCATGCGCGATACCAAACCGTCATAGCGGGAAATCTCGCGGGTGTGCATGCGGTCGTAAATCACCCCGACCACCAGGAACAAAGCGGCCGAGACCACCCCGTGGGACAGCATCTGATAAATCGCCCCTTCGATGCCCTGCTGATTCACCGTGAAGATACCGAGGGTGACAAAGCCCATGTGGGCCACGGAGGAATAGGCGATCAGCTTTTTCATGTCCTCCTGCGCTAGGGCCACCAGGGAGGTATAGATAATCGCGATGATGGAAAGGGCAAAGACGAAGGGCGTGAAAAAGGCCGAGGCCTCGGGCAGCATGGGCACGGAAAAGCGCAAGAAGCCGTAGGCGCCCATCTTCAGCAATACACCCGCCAAGATCACCGAGCCCGCCGTGGGCGCCTCTACGTGGGCGTCGGGCAGCCAAGTATGCACCGGCCACATGGGCACCTTTACCGCGAAGGAGGCAAAAAACGCTAGCCAGAGCCACACCTGCCATTCCGGCGGCACCCGATGCTGGGTCAGCAGCTCGGGGATATCCAAGGTACCGGTCTGGAAGTAGAGGGCCAAGATGGCCAGCAACATCAGGACCGAGCCGGTCAGGGTGTAGAGGAAAAACTTAAAGGCCGAATAGACCCGGCGCGGGCCACCCCAAATCCCGATGATCAGGAACATGGGGATCAAAACGCCCTCGAAGAAAATGTAAAAGACGACAAAATCCAGGGCGCAGAACATGCCCACCATCAAGGTCTCGAGCACCAAAAAGGCGATCATGTATTCCTTGACCCGCACCTTGACCGCGTCCCAGGCCGAGAGGATGCAGATGGGGGTCAAGAGGGTCGAGAGCAGCACGAAGAGCACGGAAATGCCGTCCACGCCCATGTGGTAGTTGATGCCCAGGGCCTTGATCCACACCACCTTCTCCTCGAACTGGAAGTCGGCGGTGGTGCGGTCGAAGTTGGTCCACAACAAGAGAGACAAAACGAAGGTGATGAGCGAGGTCCACAAGGCAACGTAACGGGCGTTGCGGGCCACGTCGTGCTCCTCGCCCCGGATCATCAAAATAAAGCCGGCCCCTAGCAGGGGTAAGAAGGTGATGATGGAAAGCAGCGGCGCGCTGATCATGGTTGCCTTACCCCATTCGGCCAATGAGATACCAGGTCACCAGCGCCACAACACCGATCAACATGGCAAATGCGTAGTGATAGACGTAACCGGACTGCAGCCAGCTGACCCGCCGGGACATGTTGGAAGTGGTGGCGGCGATCCCGTTGGGGCCAAAACCGTCGATCACCGTGCCGTCGCCGGTCTTCCACAGCTTGCGGCCGATGCTCATGGCGGGCTTGACAAAAAGGTGGTCATAAAGCTCGTCAAAGTACCACTTGTTCAAGAACAAGAGGTAGACCGGGCGGAAGCGGGTGGCGCAGAAGTGCGGCAAGCTCGGCGCCAGCCAATAGGCCAGATAGGCCACGGCCACGCCGCCGAAGCCGGCGATCAAGGGCATGAGCTTCACCCAGCCAGGCACGTGATGGGCCGCCTCGATGGGGTCGGTGCCCGGCAGCAGATAAATGGCGCCGCGCCAGAAATCTTCCCGGTGGTCGCCGACAAAATAACCATAACCCAGGTAACCTAGGAAACAGGCACCCAGCGCCAAAACAATCAGCGGCAAGACCATGACCATGGGCGATTCGTGCACGTGATCCCAGGTCTTGGCGTCCATCTTGGGCTTGCCGTGGAATGTCATGAGGATCAGGCGCCAGGAATAAAGCGCCGTCAGGAAAGCCGCGGCCACGCCCATCCAATAGGCGAAGAGTCCGTGGCCATTGTGGGCGCCATAGGCCGCCTCGATGATCATGTCCTTGGAGAAGTAGCCGGAAAAGAACGGTATACCCGCCAAGGCCAAGGAGCCGATCCACATGTAAATGTAGGTATAAGGGATCTTTTTCCACAAGCCCCCCATGCGGCGCATGTCCTGCTCGTCGGACATGGCGTGGATCACCGAGCCGGCGCCCAGGAACAAAAGGGCCTTGAAGCAGGCATGGGTCGCCAGATGGAAGATGGAGGCCTCATAGGCCGAAACCCCGGCGGCGAAGAACATGTAGCCCAGCTGGCTGCAGGTGGAGTAAGCAATGACCCGCTTGATGTCGTTCTGAGTGATGCCGATGGTGGCGGCGAAGAAGCAGGTGATCGCCCCCACATAGGTTACCAGCTCCAAGGCCACGGGCGCGAATTCGAACATGGGCGACAAACGGCAGACCATGAACACGCCGGCGGTCACCATGGTGGCGGCGTGGATCAAGGCCGAAACGGGGGTCGGCCCCTCCATGGCGTCGGGCAACCAGGTGTGCAGCCCCAACTGGGCCGATTTGCCCATGGCGCCGATGAACAACAGGATACAGATGATGGTCAGCGCATGACCTTCGATGCCTAGGAAGGAGAAGCTGGCATCGGCATACTGGGGCACCTCGCCAAAGACTTGGTCGAAGGAGGCCGAGCCGAAGAGGAAAAAGGCCCCCGCGATGCCGAGCGCAAATCCGATGTCACCTACCCGATTGACCAAAAACGCCTTGATTGCCGCGGCGCAGGCGCTGGGCCGCTCGTACCAGAACCCGATCAGCAGGTAAGAGGCCAGGCCCACCCCTTCCCAGCCGAAGAACATCTGCACGAAGTTGTCGGCGGTCACCAAGGTGAGCATGAATAAGGTGAACATGCTCAGGTAGGCGAAAAGCCGGGGCTTGGATTTGTCGTGGCCCATGTAGCCGATGGAATAGACATGCACCACGGCCGAGACGATGGTCACCACGCAGAGCATCACGGCGGTGAGGGTATCCACCTTCAAGGCCCAGGAAATCTCGAAGGTTCCGGAATCGATCCAAGTAAAGAGCTCGGTCACCCGGGCATTGCCCTGAAAAGCCACGTCGTACAGCACGAAGGCAGAGAGCACCGCCGAAACGATCAAAAGGGCGCTGGTGGTGTACATGGACGGCTTGTCGCCGATCTGCCGGCCAAAAAAGCCGGCAATGATCGCGCCCACAAGCGGCAGAAAGACGATCGCTATTTCCATGCCATAGCCTCTTTCATACCCTTGCCTCAGCCCTTCATCATGTTGATGTCTTCAACCGCGATGGAGCCGCGGTTGCGGAAATAGACCACCAATATGGCCAAACCGATCGCCGCCTCCGCCGCGGCCACGGTCAAGACAAAGACCGCAAAGACCTGGCCGACCAAGTCCTGCAGGTGCGTTGAAAAGGCCACCAGGTTTATGTTGACCGCCAGCAGCATCAGCTCGATGGACATCAAGATGATGATGACGTTCTTGCGGTTCAGAAAGATCCCGAAGATCCCCAAGGTAAAGAGGATCGCCGCCACGGTCAGATAGTGGGCCAGGCCGATTTCCAACATGCTTAAACCCCGCTGCCCGTGGGCACGTTCTTGATCTCGATGGCCTCGCTGCGCTTGCGCGACACCTGCTCGCTGATCTTTTGTTTGCGCACGCCCTCGCGCTGGCGCAGGGTGAGCACGATGGCGCCGATCATGGCCACCAAAAGCACCAGCCCAGCCGCCTGGAATAGATAGAAGTACTGGGTATAGAGCACCTGGCCCAAGGCTTCGGTGTTGTGCACCTGGGCCGGCGGTGGGATGGGCACCGACATCTCGCCGCTCACCTGGGGCGCCGCCACCCAGGCGCCGCCGACCAGCAAAAGCTCCACCAGCAAGATAAGGCCGATCAGCCCGCCGATGGGCAGATACTGCAAAAAGCCCTGGCGCAGCTCGACGAAGTTGATGTCCAGCATCATGACCACGAAAAGGAAGAGCACCGCCACGGCCCCCACGTAGACCACGACCAGGATCATGGCCAGGAACTCCGCGCCCATGAGGACAAAGAGCCCGGCCGCGTTGAAAAAGGTCAGGATCAGGAAGAGCACGGAATGCACCGGATTGCGGGCCGAAATCACCATCACCCCCGAGGCCACCGCGATGGCCGCGAATAGGTAAAAGGCCAGCGATTGAATGATCATCGCTTCTTCCCCCCTGACGCCTGTGTCACCTGCACCCGTTTCATGATCTTTATCCCCTGCCCCCGATCACAAGATCACCGATAGGGCGCATCCTTTTCTAAGTTGGCGGCGATTTCCACTTCCCAGCGGTCGCCGTTGGCCAGCAGTTTTTCCTTGTTGTAAAACAGCTCCTCGCGGGTCTCGGCCGCGAATTCGAAGTTCGGCCCTTCCACGATGGCATCCACCGGACAGGCCTCCTGGCAGAACCCGCAATAGATACACTTGGTCATGTCGATGTCATAGCGCGTGGTGCGCCGGCTGCCGTCTTCCCGCGGCTCGGCCTCGATGGTGATGGCCTGGGCCGGGCAGATGGCCTCGCACAGCTTGCAGGCGATGCAGCGCTCTTCCCCGTTGGGATAGCGGCGCAGGGCGTGCTCGCCCCGAAAACGCGGGCTGATGGGGCCCTTTTCGTAAGGATAGTTCAAGGTCACCTTGGGCCGGAAAAAGTATTTCAAGGTCAGCGACATGCCGGAAAGCAGCTCGCCCAGCAGCAGGCCGCGCAGACCGCGCTCGATAAAACTCATGGCCGTGCTCCCATTGCAGTTAGTCCAGTTATGGGCCGCCTTACTGTCGGTATCATTTCGGCACCATATCGAAGGCCACCAAGATGCCGGCGGTCAGCACCACCCAGAACAGCGAAAACGGCAAAAACACCTTCCAGCCCAAGCGCATGAGCTGGTCATAACGATAGCGCGGGAAGGTCGCCCGCACCCAGAGGAAGAAAAACAGCACAAGGGCGATCTTGCCGAAGAACCAGATCGGCCCCGGGATCCAGGTAAAGGGCGCCACGTTAAAGGGCGGCAGCCAGCCCCCCAGGAACAGGATGGCCGTCATGGCGCTCATGAGGATCATGTTGGCGTATTCGCCTAGGAAGAAGAGCGCGAAGGTCATGGCGGAGTATTCGGCGAAAAAGCCGGCGACCAGTTCGGATTCCCCTTCCGGCAGGTCGAAGGGCGCCCGGTTCGTTTCCGCCAGGATCGAGATGAAAAAGATCACGAACATGGGCAGCAGGGGCAGCCAGAACCAGTTCAAGAAGCCGTAGTCCCCCTGCTGGGCCCGCACGATGTCGGACAGATTCAGCGAACCCACGCAGATCAGCACGGTGATGATGACAAAGCCCATGGAGACTTCGTAGGAAACCATCTGCGCGGCGGAGCGTAGGGCCCCCAGGAAGGGGTATTTGGAGTTGGAGGCCCAGCCGGCCATGATCACCCCGTAAACCCCCAGGGAGGAAATGGCAAAAAGGTACAAGATCCCCACGTTGATATCGGCCAGAACCAAGCCGTCGCCGAAGGGAATGACCGCCCAGCCGATGAGACCCAAAATGAAGGTCAACATGGGCGCCATGACAAAAACCACCCGGTTGGCCCCGGATGGCAGGATGGTTTCCTTGAAAAACAGCTTCAAGCCGTCGGCGATGGGCTGCCACAGGCCGAAGGGGCCGACCACGTTGGGGCCCTTGCGCAGTTGCATGGCGCCGATCACCTTGCGCTCCGCATAGGTCAAATAGGCCACGGCCAACAGTAGGGGCACCACGATCAACAGGATCTGGGCGATAATGATGATGCCCGGCAGGGCGTAGCCGTCCCAAAACTCAGCCATCGGTTCCGGTCGCCTCCGTGCGCTTGAGGACAAAGGCCTCGGTGCAGCGCGCCATGGTCTCCGAGGCGCGGCTGATGGGATCGGTCATGTAGAAGTTCGCAACCGCGGAAGTAAAGCCCTCCGAGCTCACCGCCCCGGCCTGGCCGAACTCGGCCCAGTCCGCCGGGTTGATCTGGTCCACCTGGGCGAAGCGGCCGTTGGTCTTGATCAGGGCCTGGCGCAGTTGACCCAGGTTGTCATAGGGCAAGGGCTTGCCCAAGGTGCCGGACAGGGCCCGGATGATGGTCCAATCCTCCCGCGCGTCCCCCGGCGGAAAAGCTGCCAGGCGGGCCAGTTGCACCCGGCCTTCCATGTTCATGTAGCTGCCGTTTTTCTCCGTATAAGCCGCGCCGGGCAGGATGATGTCGGCCCGGTGGGCGCCGGCGTCTCCGTGGTGGCCCTGATAGATCACGAAGGCCTTACCCAGGCGGGCCATATCGATTTCATCGGCGCCCAGGAGGTAGACCAAGTCGATCTCCCCTTCAGACGCGCCGGCCAAGATCCCCTCGGTGTCCCGTCCCTTGGGCCCGGGCACAAAGCCCATCTCCAGCCCGGCCATGCGGGACGCAGCCGTATGCAACAGGTTAAAGCCGTTCCAGCCGTCCTTGACCATGCCATAGGTTTCGGCCAGCTGCCGGGCCAGCGCCAGGACGGCCGCGCCGTCGGGCCGGCGCAGGGCACCCATGCCCACGATGATCACCGGCTTTTGCGCCGATTTCAAAATCTCGGCGAAGGAACTGTCGCCGGCGGCCAGCTGCTTCAGGGTGTCCGGGCCGGCGCCCAGATGGGCCACCGGATATGTCAGATCCGCGGGTTCACCGATCAGCGCCACCTTGGTGTTGTTGTGCAGCACCGCCTTGCGCAGGCGCGCGTTGACCATCGCCGCTTCGCGGCGGGGATTGGTGCCCACCAAGAGCACCGCGTCGGCCTCTTCCAGGCCGGCGATGGTGGTATTGAAGAGATAGCCGGCCCGCGCCTTGGGATCGATCTTGGCCCCGTCCTGGCGACAGTCCAGATGGGGCGACCCCAGGCCGGTCATCAGGTCCTTCAAGGCGAGCATGGA
>JANQKX010000581.1 GCA_028280915.1 Kiloniellaceae bacterium | reverse complement strand
GTCGTTTAGCAATTCCGTCGCGATAATCATTCACTACAAGCTGATGAAATCCACGATCAGTTTTCGTCACAATCATCATTCACTCCCTTTCGCGTTGCCCCCGTGGGCACGGCGATCACCATGGTGGCGGCGGTGAAATAGGCCCGGGTGTCCACGTCCAGACCCACCGCGTACATGTGGTGGGCCCAAACCACGAAGCCGACGGCACCGATGGAGACCATGGCATAGGCCATGCCCAGGTAGCCGAACACGGGCTTGCGGCTGAAGGTGGAGATGATCTGGCTGATGATGCCGAAGGCCGGCAAGATCATGATGTAGACCTCGGGATGGCCGAAGAACCAGAACAAATGCTGGAACAGGATCGGGTCGCCGCCGCCGGCCGGCTCAAAGAAGGTGGTGCCGAAATTCCGATCGGTCAGCAGCATGGTGATGGCGCCGCCCAGAACCGGCAGGGACAACAGCAGCAAAAAGGCGGTGACCAGAACGGACCACACAAAAAGCGGCATCTTGTGCAGGGTCATGCCCGGCGCGCGCATGTTGAAGATGGTGGTGATGAAGTTCACCGCGCCCAGAATGGAGGACGCACCCGCCAAGTGCAGGGCGAAAATCGCCATGTCCACCGAGGGCCCTTGGTGGCCCGTCTTGCCCGACAGGGGCGGATAAACCGTCCATCCCGTGCCCGCGCCGATATCCACCACGGCCGAGCCCAAGAGCAGCAAGAAGGCCGGGATCAAGAGCCAGAAGGAAATGTTGTTCATGCGCGGAAAGGCCATGTCCGGCGCCCCGATCATCAAGGGCACGAACCAGTTGCCGAAACCGCCGATCAGAGCCGGCATGACCACGAAGAACACCATGATCAGACCATGGGCGGTGATGATCACGTTCCACAGCTGACCGTCGGGCGTGCCGTCCACCAGGAGATACTGTACGCCCGGGTCCTGCAGCTCCATGCGCATGATCAAGGAGAACAGAGCCCCGATCACACCGGCCACCACCGCGAACAGCAGGTAGAGGGTGCCGATATCCTTGTGGTTCGTGGAACAGAACCAGCGCACGAAAAAGCCGGGTTTGTGGTCGTGATGAGCGTCGGCAACACTAGCCATCTTCTGTCTCCCTTACTGCGCGGCGGCGTTGGTCTGAGCGGGCAGAGCCGCCACGCCAATGGGCTTTACCGGATTATCTTGATTTTCCCTGAGATCGGCGAGATCGGCCTCGACCGCCTCGCTCGACGGCCGGTCGTCGCTGGCATATTCTTCCTGGGCCTCTTTGACCCATTTATCGAAGTCGGCCTTGCTCACCATCTTGATCATGATCGGCATGTAAGCGTGGTTGGTGCCGCACAGCTCGGAACACTGGCCGTAGAAGGTCTGACCGGCGTACTCGGGCGGGATGTAGGCCCAGGTCTCGTTGATACGGCCCGGCACCCCATCCAGTTTCAGGCCGAAGGCCGGAACCGCGAAGTTGTGCAACACGTCGGCCGCCGTGATCAGGAAGCGGATGTTGGTGTCCACCGGCAGCACCATGGCGTTGTCGGCGGCCAAGAGGCGCGGTTCGCCCGGCTTTAGATCCGCATCGGGGATCATGTAGGAATCGAATTCGAAATTCCCGTGATCGGGATAGGCATAGGACCAGTACCACTGCTTGCCGATCGCCTTGACGGTCAGGTCCGCGTCCTCGATCCGGTCGGCGAAATAGAGCAGCCGGAAGGACGGCACCGCGATGGCCACCAGGATCACCACCGGGATCACGGTCCACAGCACCTCGATCAAGGTGTTGTGGGTGGTGCTCGAGGGATTCGGGTTGCGATGCTCGGAAAACCGCCACATGACGTAAAGCAGCAAGGCCAGCACAAAGAGCGTAATCAGGGTGATCACCCACAGCAAGAGGTCATGAAAGCTGGTGATCCGCTCCATGGTCGGCGTCACCGCGGGCTGCAGGCCCAGCTGCCAAGGCTCCGGTCCGCCATAAGCCTCCTGCGCCAAGGCGGCCGGCCCAAACGCCAAGCCGCCTCCCAAGAGGCCAAAAACTGCTGAAATCACCTTCGAAAGAAAGGTCATCTGTCGCTTCCTATGATCATGCCCAAATTGAAGACGAGGGCCCCAAACCTGACCTCAGAGCAATAGCCCGCCGCCGCCCTACCGACACGACCAGCGCAGCCCCCCGCGATCCTTACAGCTCGGCAACCTACCCCAACATTGTCCTCGCAAACAAGAGTGCAGGGGCGCTAAATCCCAGTCCTAGCAGGGAATTTGGCCCCAATTGACCAGCTAAATCGACCCCTTGGGGAAATCTGCGACAAATTGCCGCAAAAGTTTGATGGGTGTTGCTGGGAGTTTTTTTATCAGTGGTTGAGGTTTCGAATCTTTGCCACAAAAACCAACTTTTGCGGGATTGCTTTCGGTTTTGTTTACCTCTTCATCATAAAATTCAGATGCTGGAAAGGAACAACAAGCAATCCACGCGGGGATTTTTGTGACGTTTTCTCATCACCGGATAAAGGTCCCGAAACTGGAGGAGTTGGAAATCCTCATTCTGGAGGATTCTCGACCCACGCGCGCCATTTTGGAGACCATATTCAGCGCCCTGCGCCTTTCGCGATTGCAGTGGTGCAACGATCTCGCCGATTGCAAAAGGCGTATTTGCACGGCGAACGGCCGCCCGGACATCATTATCGCCGATGTCCCCCTGCACGGGGAAAGCCCCGAGCCCATGGCGCAGGGCCAAAACGCCCCTGACGGCAGCAACGGCATGAAGCTGTTGAAGTGGATTCGCCAGGACCCCGGCGCCAGCTATGCCCAACTGCCGGTCATACTGCTCAGCACCGCCAACCCATCGGCGGGCCAAAGTCCAACCGGGCTCGCCGCGGCCGCCAAGCAAGCGGGCGCCCATACGGTTCTGGCCAAGCCCGTCTCCATGGAAGCTCTTTATAAAAGTCTGCTCCAACTCTCGGAACGGCCGCCGGCCTTTGTGCGCAGCGAGAGCTACTTCGGCCCGGACCGCCGGTCCAAATCCCGCGGGCCCCATCCGGTCGAGCGCCGCAAGCAGCCACCAACCGGCCACGAAAAAGCGGCCGGCTAACCGTCAATCCATTGACCCGGGATGAATCAGAGGATCGCACCGAAGCCTCGGGTTTGTGCTTCGGGCCATTGCACCCTACATTTATCCCAGAAAATCGAGCGCTCGACGCCCTCCCGCTCCAGGGTGGCACGCTAGCTGGACTCGATAAAAAATCAACTGTGACGAGGAATCGCCAAAATGTCCCATGTCGCCGCCACCGACGATCTGTTCTACAACCGCGCCGGATTGGACCAAACCAGGCTGGAAGGCATCGTCGATGATGCCCTCGCCGGCGCCGATGACGGCGAACTCTTTTTGGAGTACCGCCAGTCGGAGGGACTGGCATTCGACGACGGCCGCCTGAAAAGCGCCAGCTTCGATACCACGCAAGGCTTTGGGCTGCGCTCCATTTGCGGCGAAGCGGCCGGATATGCCCATGCTTCGGAGCTGTCGGAAGCGGCCATCGCCCGGGCCGCCGGCACGGTCAAGGCGGTGCGTGCCGGTCACAGCGGCACCATGAGCGAGGCGCCCGCCGGCACCAACCGCATTCTCTATAGCGACGTGAACCCCCTGGGCGATGTGCCGTTCGACGCCAAGGTGGCGCTCTTGGCCGATATCAATGCCTATGCCCGCGGCAAGGACGAGCGCGTGGTCCAGGTCAGCGCCTCCCTCTCCGGGGAATGGCAGGCGATCCAGATCCTGCGCAGCGGCGGCGCCAAGGCGGCCGATATCCGCCCCTTGGTGCGCCTGAACATCTCGGTGGTGGTGGCCGAGGGGGACCGCATGGAAGCGGGCGGCTATGGCGGCGGCGGCCGTTTCGCCTATGAATCCCTGCTCGCGCCGGAATACTGTG
>JANQKX010000519.1 GCA_028280915.1 Kiloniellaceae bacterium | reverse complement strand
CCGCATCCACCTCGGTCAAGGCGGCCGAGGCATTGGCGGCGGTGGTCACGTCCTCGGTCAGGCTCAGGCCGGTGGTGGTGAAATCGGAGGCCGCGGCGGCCAGGTCGGTAAAGTCCACGTCGATGGTATCGCCCGTCTCCGAGCCCACGAAGTAGGACTGTGACGTGGTGGTGCCGTCGAGCAGAGATGCGCCGTTAAAGCGGGTGGTTTGCGCGATGCCGTCGATTTCGGTCATCAGCTCTTGATATTCCGCGTCAATGAACTCGCGCTCGGTATCCGACGGCACGCCCGAGAGGGCTTGCGCGGTCAGCGCCTTCATGCGCTGCAGCACGTCGGCCACGCGGGCCAGGCCGCCGTCGGCAGTTTGCAGCACGGAAGAGCCTTGGCTGGCGTTGATCGCGGCCTGCTGCAGCACCGAAATGTCGGCGCTGAGCCGGGTGCCGATGGCCAGCCCGGCGGCGTCGTCCGACGCCTTGACGATACGCGAGCCGCTGGCCAGCTTGGAAACCGATTCACCCGACAGTTTTGAGTTTAGGTTCAAGAACCGCAGAGCCGAATTGGCGGCGGTATTTGTTGTTACGGTTGGCATTGGATACTCCTGTTGCCCCAAATGCAAATGATTGAAGTCCGGATTGCTCCGAGGATCCCGGCCCGCTAAATCGCTGTGCCAAAAATCCGCCCCTACATCCGCACAATGTGTGCCAAATTGATTCTTTTTCTTTTTTTCCCATATTTTTCAGATGGTTAAACTGATCTCTCGTTTATGGGCCGATGGGCCCGGCATGGTTTCGATGGCAAAAACTGCAGGCCTTGAGGGAAAAGACTGCCCAGGGCGCCACAATTTGCCGCCCCGGATTTTTTCTTTCTCCACGCCCGCTTGGCGGCCGACACGGCGCCAGCGAAGGGCAACGGGCTGGGACGATCCGGCTGACCCGTGCACGGCCGGGACCCGCCCCTCATACATAAGGCAAAGGTCTGCCGTCCCTCTTTGATTGATATGTCCCCCCTTTATAAGGTGGGTCGGAACGCGCCCTCCAAGCGGGGGGGGAACGGCGGTCAATCTTGCCGCCCGGTGTGCAGATTCTTCCAGGCAAGAACATCCCCAGGCCGTCGCCGGCAGCAGGGGTGCTGAAATTACTCTCGCTAAATCAGCATGTTAGGCTGTTGGATCAAAGTGGTCCGGGGCTTGCTACAGACCGGGGGCATCCATTTGTTCGCGGTAAGGACCGCCACTCGAGAGGACCATAACAATGACCACCAACGGATCGTCGCCCCCTCCCCGCCCCGCGGAACTTCTCACCCAGCTGCACGACGAAGCCCTTCAGTCCCTCGAGGCGGCGCTCGGCGCCATGGACGAAGGCCGCATCGAGGCGAAGTTCGCCGGCTTGGCCCATGCCACCGAGGTGGTGAACGGACTGCACGATCTCATGCTGCAGGCGCCGGACATGGCGGGTGCCGAGGAAGCCGGCGGTGTCTATCGACGCTGCCTTGCCCTCCTCGTCAAACTCAACTGTGCAGACGACCCGGCAGCGGCGCGGGAGATCGCCGGCCACCTGCGTCCCTTGCGCAACGCCTGGGCCGATCTGGATCGACGACTGCAAGGCCAGTCCGCCGCGCCGCAAAAATCCGCCGCCTAACCCTTCGCCTCGGTCGGGAGAAGAAGAAACAATGAACAGCGTGCACCTCAACTTAGACAAATCCGCCTGGGCGTCCCAAAACCGGGACACCACCCTATCGCGCAACGGGCAGACCATCAGCGGACTTTTCGAACAGCTGATTCAGCAAAGCAGCGCCACGACATTTCAGCCCTTTGACAAAGGCGGCGAAATCGAATCCTTACAGAGCTTCCTCTCGGCCACAGCCGCGCCACGGGTTGAGGTCCACGATGAAATGGCTCCGGAGGCAAAGGACAGGGACAACTTTGAAGCGAGCGAGCCTGACGAGGCCGATGATGCTGCAAAAGATCCCGTCTTGAAGGGTGACAATCAAGCCATGGACGGGGAAGAGAGCGCCCACGGCGATGACCCGGCCGACGCCGCCCCGTCGTCAAATCAAACGACGGCGACACCCGACAAGGGGGCCGCCGCTGAAGCGTCCGCCCCGGCAAGGGCCGCCAATGTGGACACGGCCGCCGCGGGCAATGGCGGTCTGACCGATAAGGCCGCCGGTGATCAATCCGGCGTCCCGGCCGAAGCCGCGGCAGGACCGGCCGGTCCATCGACTCCTGCCTCGGAGACCGGGGCCCAGGTCAGCGCCAAGGCCCCCAATTCCGAACTGATCCCGTCAGCCTTGGCGGCGGCGACCCCCGCGGCAAGTGCCGCCGCTGCCCCCCAAAGCACTAAAGAACCATCGTCCAAGGTGAGCGCGGCGGGTAAGACGGCTGCCCAGACGCCCGCCGCGGGAGCGGCCGGGCCGACCACACCGGGCGGGCAGGAACAACTGCTTGCCAAAGACCCGACCGGCAAGGTCAACGGGCCCGCCGGCAACAATGGTGTCCCCCCGTCCTCTAACGGGCCGAGTGCCAGCCCCGGCAGCGGTAGCGGTGTTCAACAGGTCACCGTTCAGCAGGTCAATCTGCAGTCCCAGCCCTACAGCAGCCTGACCGCCAGCAGCGGCGTGACCATCGCGCAACAGACGGTGGACCCCAATGCTCAGGGCGAAACACAGGCCGCTGTGACTGACCGTGGCAACCTGGCCAAGTCAGGAGACGGCAAGCCCCAGCTGCTCGCCGCCAAGGCCGAAGCCAACTCCATATTGGCCAACAACGCCGGGGCTCAGAATAACGGGAGCTCGCTTACCGGACAGGGTGGACAAGGCGGACAGGGCACGCCTCTGGCCACCGGCAACACCGCTCAGCCGCAAGCCGCGGCTACGCCACGGGGCGCCTTTCAACTGCCGCCCGCCGGCGGTGACGGCCCGGCCGGCGTGAGTAGCCCAGGCACCGCGACCACCACACTCGGCGCGGCCGCCACAGCTTCCGGCCTGGCCACCACCGCCAATTCAGGGACATCAGCAAGCGGCGAAGCCCCGCGGCCGGCACAGCCGGCCCCCAGTCCGGCGGACCAGGTGGCGGTTCAGATTAAAACCGCCGCCGGTGCCGGCAAGGATCAAATCTCCATCAAGCTCAATCCGGCGGAATTGGGCCGCATTGAAGTCAAGATGGAACTGGGCGACGACGGCTTGCTGCGCGCGGTCATCTCGGCCGAAAAGCCCGAGACCCTGGAGCTGCTGCAGCGGGATTCCCGCGGTTTGGAACGGGCCTTGCAGGATGCCGGGCTGAAGACCGATTCCCAGAGCCTGGCCTTCAACAAACGGGGCGACGGATCACCCGATCAGGGCGACCACCCATCCTCCAGCCGGCAAACGGCCGACCGCCAGCACCCGGAGGATCCGGCGGTGCAGGACATGAGCCCCGCCCAACGGCAACTGTATGACGGCCAAGTGGACATCAGCGTCTGAGTGAAGGAAATCCAAGAATGGAAGTCACGGAAAGATCAATCAACGGCGTGCCCATCATCGACGGCAGCAAGACCGGCAGTATCACCGACCAGGGCTCGCTGAACGAAACCTTCGATAACTTTTTGACGCTGTTGACCACCCAGCTGCAAAATCAAGACCCCCTGTCCCCCATGGACACCAACGAGTTCACCGAACAGCTGGTGCAATACAGCTCGGTGGAACAGGCCTTGGCCACCAACGAAAAGCTCGATGAGTTGATCGCCCTGCAAGGGGGCAGCAATCTGAACGCCGCCGTTGGATATTTGGGCAAGGAGATCACCACGTCGGGCGCGGATTTGGTGCTTGAGAACGGCTTCGCCAAAATCAGTTACGAACTGCCGGCCATGGCCGAACAAGCCACCTTGATGATCAGCAACGCCGCCGGCGCCGTGGTAAAGACCATTCCGGTCGAGGGCCTGGCGGGCCGTCATGACGTGACCTGGGACGGCACTGATACCAACGGCGACGACCTATCCGACGGAACCTACGGATTTGCCATCGTCGCCCGGGACAACGAGGGTGAGACAATCGACGTGAAGCAGGAATCCCATGCCCGGGTGACCGGGGTTCAGACGGTCGACGGGCAGATCATCCTCTTGGCCGGGGATATGGAGATCCCCGCGGACGATGTAACCGCGGTACGGGAAATCACCGGGGCCGATGACTAGCGGCCGGCAGCTTAAGCATCTCAGTGAGGTAACAATTTCGTGGATTGTTTCGCCGGGCGGCACGCTCGGGAAGGCAATCATCAAAAGGAGTAGATAAAATGAGTTTATATGGTGCCTTGTTTTCCGGCGTTTCGGGCCTCGCCGCCCAGAGTAACGCCCTTGGGATCATCTCCGATAACATCGCCAACGTGAACACGGTGGGCTACAAGACCATCACCACCCAGTTTTCCAGCCTGGTGACCCAGGAAACCTCGGTGACCCAGCATAGCTCCGGGGGCGTGCTGTCCAGCGCCTATACCCTGGTCGACCAACAAGGCCTGCTGCAAAGCACCGCCTCGGGCACGGATTTGGCCATCGCCGGCGACGGCTTTTTCGTGGTGAACGAACTCCCCGACCCAGGCTTGGGTGCCAGCTACCTCTTCACTCGGGCGGGCCAGTTCGCCCCCGATGAAAACGGCGACCTGGTCAATGCGG
>JANQKX010000493.1 GCA_028280915.1 Kiloniellaceae bacterium | reverse complement strand
GTGCCCGCCGCCGGGTCCCCGCTCACCATGGCGTGGGAGGTCATGACCTGCCCGGTGCCGTAGCGCTCGGCCATGGTGAGCGGGGACCCGGCGGCGGGCACCGGCGAGATGGAGCTGACGTCCTGGCAGGGCACGGCGGTCATCGACGCGGTGGTGGACCGCTTCAGCCAGAACCCCGACGAGAGCCTGGAGGATTTCCTGGCCCGGGCCGCCGACGGGGTGGCCTATCGCATCGAGGAGAATTGGAAGCAGCAAAACCTGCTGGAATACGGCGATCAGCGCAGTCTGCCCGTCTGGACCCTGACCAACGACCTGCCCGGCTGGCTGGAGATCAAGGACCGCTTGGCCCGGGTCGCCTCGGTGGAGCGCATGGAACTCTCCAAGCTGTCCCGGGGCTGGAGCCTGATCCAGCTGTCCTACGTGGGCGACGAGGAAAAACTGGTCACCTCGCTCGCCCAGCGGCGCCTGCGCCTGGCGCTCAGCCTGGACAACGAGTGGCTGCTCAGCCGGGTCGAGGACGAGGCGCCGCCGCGCCGGGAAGGCGCCGCGGGCTTCGAGCTGGACGGCGAGGCCGTGCCGCTGGAGGTGGAAGGGGCGGCAATCGATGCGCCGGTGGAACTGGACGTGGAGAACGGGCAGGGCGACGACGCTGTGGTGTTCCCCTCCGAGCAATGATCCCCCTCCGAGCAATGCCCCCCTCCGGCCAATGACCTCCCTCTGGGCATTGACCCCCCTCTGGGCATTGACCCCTTGCGCGGGGTCGGCGCGGTGATCGGCGCGAGTTTGAAAAAAGGCGTGATGGCTTAGCATGACCACGGGACAGCAAGTTCGCTTTTGGCTGATCGGCTTGGCGGTCGCCTTTTTGTTTCTTTTTCTGCTGCGCGGCATTCTGCTGCCCTTCGTGGCCGGCATGGCCATCGCCTATCTGCTGGACCCGGTTTGCGACCGCTTGGAGAAGCTGAAGATGTCGCGCACCTGGGCCACGGCCGTGGTGACCGTGGGCTTCTTGGTGCTCTTCATCGGTGTGCTGCTGCTCTTGCTGCCGGCGGTCATTTCCCAGCTGACCCATTTCCTGAAGCAATTGCCGGTCTACGTGGACCTGATCCGCACCTTGGTGATCGACGCCCTGCAAAAGGTCGAGGCCCGGGTGGACCCGGAGATCTTTGACCGTATTCGCCTCACCTTGGCCGAATCCACGGACCACATCATGGCCTGGGGCACCCAGGCGCTCACCACCCTGGTGTCCCAGGGGGTGGCCATCGCCAATCTGGTCTCCTTGATCGTGATCACCCCGGTGGTGGCCTTTTACCTGCTGCGGGACTGGGACCGCCTGGTGGCCCAGGTGGACAGCTGGCTGCCCCGCAAGCACCTGACCGTGATCCGGCAATTGGCCCGCGAGGTGGACCAGACCCTGGCCGGCTTCCTGCGCGGACAGGGCACGGTGTGCCTCCTGCTGGGAGTGTTTTACGCCGTGGGCCTGACCATCGTCGGTCTGGATTTCGGCCTGGTGATCGGCCTGATCGCCGGGTTGTTGACCTTCATCCCCTATGCCGGCTCCATGATCGGCCTGGTGCTCTCGGTGGGCTTTGCCATCCTGCAATTCGATAGCTGGATTTACGTGGGCATCGTGGCGGCGATCTTTTTTGCCGGCCAGGCCATCGAGGGCAATGTCCTCACCCCCAAGCTGGTGGGGGATTCCGTGGGCCTGCACCCGGTGTGGATCATCTTCGCCATCCTGGCCGGCGGGGTGCTGTTCGGCTTCGTCGGGGTTCTGCTGGCCGTGCCGGTGACCGCGGTGATCGGCGTGGGCGTGCGTTTTGCCCTGACCCAATATCTGGATTCCCCGCTCTATGTGGGGGAGCGGGCCCGGGATGAAGACGGGGGGGACGCCCCCGAGTGATGGCCCAACAGCTGACCTTCGACCTGGGCCACCGCCCGGCCCTGGGGCGGGAGGATTTCCTGGTCGCCCCCAGCAACGCCGCCGCCGTGGCCTTGATCGATGCCTGGCCCCGGTGGCCCCATCCGGTCGCGGCCCTGGCCGGCCCCGCCGCCAGCGGCAAGCCCCCCCTGGGCCAGGTCTGGCGCGGCGCCAGCGGCCCCGCCGACGTGGATAGCGCGGCGCTGCGGCAGGCGGACCTGGCCGAGCTGTCCGCCGGGCAACGGCATTTCCTGGTCGGCGGCTGCGAAACGGCCCTGGCCGGCGACCGCTTGCTCAGCGCGCAGCTGTTCCACCTGCACAACATGGTGCGCGAGATGGGCGGCAGCCTGCTGCTGATCGGCGAGGATGCCCCGGCCCGCTGGGCCTGCGACCTGCCCGACCTGCGCTCCCGCCTGGCGGCCGTGCCCGTGGCCCGCCTGGGCCCGCCCGACGACAGCCTGATCGCCGCCCTCCTCGTGAAACAGTTCAGCGACCGGCAACTGACCGTTCGCCCCGAGATCATTTCCTACCTGCTCCCGCGCCTGGACCGCTCCTTCGCCGCCGTGCGCGATGTGGCCGCGGCACTGGATCAGGCCTCCCTGGCGCGGAAACAGCCGATTACCTTGCCGTTGGTGCGGGAGGTGTTGGCGGGGGAGGATTAGGCATACTGCGGTCTTTTATGGGAATGTTTGATACTTTGAATAGGCGGATCCAACCCGACTAACCGCTTTGTCAAAAGAAGATAGCTTGTATCCCAGCTGTTGAGCGGTGGTGTTGAATTGGTTTGATTGCTCGTTGTCGCCGCGCACCGCAGCCAGTATGGCAAGGTTGTGGTAAGGCAATGGGAATTCATCATCCAGACCAAGGGCTTCTCGAAACAGTTTCTCCGCCTTATCCAAATGGCCTAGCTCCATCCTTGCCGAGCCCATGTTGTTCAACGCCATGGCGCGGGTGTTCCATGTATAAAGGCCGAAAAAACAATACATGAAATACTGCCGCCAAGGTTGCTGGTCTAACGTCTTGAGGAAATGGTCCAATACGGTAATCGCCTCCTCGTACTTTTTGTTGTCGACCAGGCGCCTGGCTTTGAAGAGGTCGCGCAAGACATAGCCGCCAATTCGGCCAGGAGATATGAGGACGACTGCAAGCAGAAAATATTCGGCGAGGCCGAAACCAAAGTAAATTCCGACCGTTGCTGCAATTGCGGAGCCCAGAGTCAGAGTGGCGAGATATAGGATCTTATTTTTCTGAGTTCGGCTCATGAACCAATAGCTATCACTATAAGTTTAGTGTTTTTCTAACAAAATGATCTTAAGGCCGACTAAAATATAAGGGGAAATTTTTGAAAAGATACAAATTTTAATAGTATTTTTGCCTCAAGGATCGGGACCGGCGGAGCCGGTGCGCGTCCTTGACCACAAGGGGACTTTCGGCAAGCTGCTCATCATGACATCAAGGCGGGGACGTGCTGCGGTCATGGGGTAGGGGGCTGGGAGGAGTGTTGTGGTGGTCCGGCTTTCGAGTTTTGGACCGAGAACATAGCGGCGGCAAACAAGTTCAAACTTAAGGATAGCGGAATGTCCAAGGTCAAAACACATATCATGTTTCAGGGAAGGGCCGAGGATGCGGTAAACTTGTACTCTTCGGTCTTCAAGGATTTCCATGTGAACAAGGTCGAACGCTATGGCGAAGGCGAGCCGGTGGCCGCTGGCGCGTTCAAGCTGGCGCAGGTGTCTTTTTCCGGTCACGACCTGATGATCCTCGACAGTCCGCCCGTCCATGATTTCAGTTTCACGCCTTCTATCTCCCTTTTTGTCGACTTTGAGACGCAGGGTGATCTTGATGCCGCCTTCGCCGAACTATCGAAGGATGGGGAGGTCATGATGCCGCTTGGTGATTATGGTTTTAGTGCACGGTACGGATGGATTGCCGACCGTTATGGGGTTTCGTGGCAGCTCAACCTACCGAACGATCAGAATGATTAACGCTAGAGGCTGAGGCTTAGGCCAGCCCCAGGAACTCCAATAGCGCGTTAGCCCAGCGGGTTTTGGTGCAAAAACCGTGGCGTGACGAAGATGCGCAGCTGGCCGCTGGCGGGGGTGATGTCGGACCAGCGGTCCACCGGGAAATCCAGCACGGCCAGGCCGCCGGGCGGGATGCCGCCGGCCAGGCGGTTGACCGTGGCGGCGGCCGCACTCGGGTCCATGAGGCCGCCCACGGCCACCTCCATGGTGGGGTTGTGGCCGACCACCAGCACGCTGGCGGTGGTCTCCGGCAGGGCCATGATCCGGCCCATCAGGCTCATGGGCGAGGCGCTGTAGAGGCTTTCCAAGACCTGAACCTGACGGCCGTCTTCATCCAATGTCAAATTTTCTAGTGTCTGCTGAGCCCTGAGCGCCCCGGAGCACAGGATCGTCTCGGGCAGAATTCCCTCTTGCGCCATGTGGCGACCGATGGCTTGGGCTTCTTCCCGGCCGCTTGGGGTGAGGGGGCGGTCAAAATCCTCCTGCCCGGGGAGCCGGCGGTCGGCGGTGGCGTGGCGCAGAAGTATTGTGGTCTTCATAAAACTCAATATCCTTTAAACCAAGGATCGATCATAATGACCCTTATGTATCCTTGGTATAGGTTTTTGTTGAACGACGCGGTACTAAGATCTATAGGGAAATGTTTAGAAGTCAGATAGTCGGGTTATTTACTTTCGTTTTCTTTTGAAACCGCAAACCTGGCGACCCCGGGGAGTACATTTTGGCCGACACAACAACAAAAGAGACTGTTCAAAGTCTAGGGCCAAAAACGGCGAAGCGCGACCAAATGTTGACCAAGCCGGCCGAAAGGCGTGACGTTTTCGACGGGTCCGAGCCGCGGCTGTTTAACCGCGAGTTGTCCTGGCTGTCGTTCAACGTCCGTGTTCTGGAAGAAGCGCTCAACGACCGCCATCCCTTGTTCGAGCGTTTGCGCTTCCTGTCCATTTCTTCCAGCAATCTGGATGAGTTTTACATGGTGCGGGTCGCCGGCCTGAAAGGCCAGGTGAGCGCCGGGGTCAAGGCCGCCAGCGCCGACGGCATGACGCCCCTGCAGCAGTTGAGCGCGATCAACCGCAATGTGCAGCACCTGTCCCGGCGCCAGCAGGGCTGCTGGGAGGAGTTGCGCCGGGAACTGCGCCAGGTGGGCATCGGCGTCTTGGACAGCGGCGAGCTGACCATCGAAGAGGTGGAGTGGCTGTTCGAATACTTCACCGATCAGATCTATCCGGTCTTGACGCCCATTGCGATCGATCCCTCCCATCCTTTTCCCTTCATTCCCAACCTGGGCTTTTCCATGGTGCTGGAGCTGCACCGGGGCGAGGACGAGGCGCACATCAACGGGCTGATTCCCCTGCCGCACCAGATTCCCCGCTTTGTGCGCCTGCCGGGACCCAAGCTGCGCTTCGTGCGCCTGGAGCAGATCGTGCAGATGTTCCTGGACGAGATGTTTCCCGGCTTCGAGGTGACCGGCACCGGCTTTTTCCGGGTGATCCGCGACAGCGATATCGAGATTGAGGAGGAGGCGGAAGACCTGGTGCGGGTCTTCGAGACGGCCTTGAAGCGCCGGCGCCGGGGCTCGGTTATTCGCTTGGAGATCAACAGCGACATGCCCCTGGGCCTGCGGGACTTCGTGACGGAAGAGCTGCGGATCTCCGTCGAGGACGTGTTCGAACTCTCGGGCATGATCGGCTTGGTGGACACTAAAAAGCTGATCCTGGACGACATGCCGGAATTGTTGTTCCAGCCCTTCAACCCGCGCTTTCCCGAACGCATCCGGGATTTCGAGGGGGATTGCTTTTCCGCCATCCGCTCCAAGGACATCATCGTTCATCACCCGTATGAAAGTTTCGACGTGGTGGTGCAGTTCATCCGCCAGGCCACCGACGACCCGGCCGTTGTGGCCATCAAGCAGACCCTCTACCGCACCTCCCTGGACTCGCCCATCATCAAGGCCCTGATCGAGGCGGCGGAGGCGGGCAAGTCGGTCACCGCGCTGGTGGAGTTGAAGGCCCGCTTCGAGGAGGAGCGCAACATTCGCTGGGCGCGGGACCTGGAGCGGGCCGGGGTGCAGGTGATCTATGGCTTCATCCGCCTGAAGACCCATGCCAAGGTGTCCATGGTGGCGCGGCGGGAAGGCGCCCACCTGCGCACCTATGTGCACTATGGCACCGGCAACTATCATCCGGTGACGGCCAAGACCTATACGGACCTATCGTTTTTCACCTGCGATCCGGCCTATGGCCGGGACGCGGCGCGGCTGTTCAATTTCATGACCGGCTATGCCAAGCCCAAGACCCTGGAGAAACTCTCCCTGGCGCCCTTGGACCTGCGCGACCGCATGCTCGAGCTGATCGAGGAGGAAATCGCCCACGCGGAGGCCGGGCGGCCGGCGGCCATCTGGGGCAAGTTCAATTCCCTGGTTGATCCCAAACTGATCGAGGGGCTATACCGGGCCTCGAGCAAGGGGGTGAAGATCGATTTGGTGGTGCGCGCGGTGTGCTGCCTGCGCCCGGGCGTGCCGGGCCTTTCCGCCAATATCCGGGTGAAGAGCATCGTGGGACGCTTTTTGGAACACAGCCGGATTGTTTGCTTCGGCGCCGGACACGGCCTGCCGTCGCCCCAGGCCAAGGTGTTCATATCCTCGGCCGACTGGATGCCGCGGAACATGGACCGGCGGGTGGAGACCTTGGTGCCCATCGAGAACCCCACGGTGCATCAGCAGATCGTGGAACAGATCATGGTCGCCAATTTGAACGACGAGGCGCAGAGCTGGATTCTGGATTCGGGCGGCGCCTACATCCGCGTGGGCGAAAGTGACGACATGTTCAGCGCCCATACCTATTTCATGACCAACCCCAGTTTGTCGGGGCGGGGATCGGCGATCAAAAAGAGCAAAAAGGCGCCCCGCTTGGTCTTGCGGAAATCGGGATGAGCTGCCTTCTTACCGGACATCTGGACTATCCGAACTTTACCAATCTGGGCGGGCCGATCGCGGTGGTGGACATCGGCTCCAACTCGGTGCGCCTGGTGGTGTTCGACCGGGTATCCCGCACGCCGGCGACCTTGTTCAACGAAAAGGTGACCTGCGGATTGGGGCGCAGCCTACGCAAGACGGGCAAGCTGGACCCGGACGGGCTCGAGCTGGCAATACCCAACATGCGACGCTTTTCCAAGCTGGCCCAGTCCATGGGTGTCAAGTGGACCGTTTACCTGGCCACGGCCGCGGTGCGCGACGCGGACGACGGGCCGGATTTCGTCGAGGAGATCAACGAGTTGTGCGGCGGGCCGGTGACCGTGCTGTCCGGTGCCCAGGAAGCCCAGCTCTCGGCGCTGGGGGTGGTCGCGGCCTTTCCCGAGGCCACCGGCCTGATCGGCGACTTGGGCGGCGGCAGCTTGGAACTGGTAGAGGTGAACCAGGGCCGCTTGGGCCGCTTCGTCACCTTGCCCCTGGGCACCTTGTACCTCAAGAGCCTGGGGGCGCCCAGCAGCGGCAAGGTGCGCCGGGAAATCGATCGCCAGCTCAGTTCGGTGGAATGGCTGCGGGAGGTGGCGGGCAACCGTTTCTATGCCGTGGGCGGAAGCTGGCGGAACCTGGCCTTGCTCGCTTTGGAGACCGAGAGCTATCCCCTGCACATCGTCAATGGCTATCAGATCCGCACGGAGGCCTTGCGCAGCCTCTCCCAATTGCTCAGCGTGCAGACCGTGCGGTCCCTGAAGGAGATCCGCGCGGTCTCCAAGCGCCGCCTGGAGGAGCTGCCCTATGGGGCCTTGCTGATGGACCGGGTCCTGGCCGCGGCCGGCTGCCGCTCCATCACCTTCACCGCCCAGGGCCTGCGCGAAGGCTTCATCTACGATTGCTTGTCCATGGAAAAACAGGCGGCGGACCCCTTGATCCTGGCGGCCAACGATATCGAAGTCCGCGAGGGGCGTTTGGCCTTCATGGGCGATGAACTCTTCGAGTGGACGGCGGCGCTGTTTCCCGACGAAAGCCGGGCCCAGGCCCGCCTGCGCCAGGTTGCCTGCCTCTTGGCCGACATCGGCTGGCGCGAGCATGTGGACTACCGGGGCACCATGACCTTTTGGCGCGTCCTGCAGCATCCCTTCCTGGCCATCGATCATCCGGGCCGGGTGTTTTTGGCCTACGCCTTGCTGGTGCGCTACGGGGCCTCGGAAAAAGACGAGCGCATCGCCGCTCAGCTGCGTTTGCTGTCGCCGTCCCAAGTGGGGCGGGCCCGGATCCTGGGCCAGGCCTTGCGGCTGGCGTTCCGGGTCTCCGGGGCGGTGGGGGACAACCTGCGCCGCTCGGCCTTGGAAATCACCGGTGACAGTGTGGAATTGAAGCTGCCCAAGGACGGCTCCCTGCCCGACGGCAAGGCGGTGCAGCAAGGGGTCAACGGCCTGAAAAAAGCGATCAGCCAGGCCCAGTCCGGCTATCCCATGCTGGCCCCGGAATAGCGCCCGGGATCAAAATCGCCCTAAGCTGGAAAGGCCGAGGGGGCTTGGGCAAGCTGTCCCCTGCTGCATCAACAGCGGTTTCCATCCATCCAGGATCTCTTCCCGGCGACTTTGACGCAGGATTCCCTGTAAAACAAAGGAACTCTCGAGAGGTTTGGATCTGACAAATCTGATAAATTTAAGTAAAAATATCACATATTATTTCTAATTTTATAGTTTAAATTTGAAAAATAGTGATTTTTTGTATATTTTTATTTTTATATTTGTATCAATGTTTTGATAATGGTATTTCTTAAAATAAAGATTATTATTTCATATGCTGGGGGCCATTGTTGACGTATGGAATACATTTAAATTAGAATTATCAAAAGAAACTAATATTCTCGGTGGGAGCTTAACATGCTTGGGGACTTGTGGCGTGCCGGGTCGTTTCCAAAACCCTGTCGATTCCTTGTTGTTGGGAAGAGCGTCACCCTTGGTATCGGAGGTGTCAGCCGGCGCCCGCGGATTCTTTTGCAGCCTGTCGTGGCCGTCCTCAGCCTGGCCGCGGGCCTGTTTTTTTCCCATGCAACGATCGCCGGCGATGAAGGCTGGTCGTGGGACCATTTTTCCGCGAGTCAGTTGTTGATGGGCGAGGTGTTTACGGGCCCGGTGTTGTCGGGTCAGGTGTTGAAAGGTCATGGCGCGAAGGGCCGGGTGGGTCCCAACATCCGGCGGGTGATGGAACACTCCCGTTATGAGCATGCCCGCTGGGGCCTCTTGGCCGTCGATCTGGAGTCGGGACGAGTCCTGCAGCAGAAGTCTCCGGACGCGTTCTTTGCCATTGCGTCGAACACCAAGCTGTTTGCGCTGGCTGCCGGTCTGGAGGCCTTTGGCGCCGATCACAAGTTTCGCACTCCCGTTGTCTACGACGGCGCGATCGCTTCGAACGGCAGTCTCGATGGCGACCTCATTCTCGTCGCGCAAGGCGATCTAACCATGGGAGGGCGGCGCAACCCGGACGGCACCATTGCGTATACTGACTTTGACCATACGGACGCCAATGCGGTCGGCGGCGCCGTTCTGACGAAACCCGATCCCTTGGCCGGGCTTGATCAACTGGCGCGCCAAATCGCCGCGGCCGGCATCAAAAGCATAGCGGGGGAGGTCATAATTGACGACCGGCTTTTCGAGACCATCCCCCTGCGGGACTATTTTCTCTCCCCCATCGTGATTAACGACAATCTGGTGGACTTGAGTATCACCCCCGGCCTGCCCGGCGGCCCGGCGACGGTTGATTGGCGGCCTCACAGCGTGGCCATCGAGGTAGTCTCGGAGGTCATCACGCAGGACACCCCAAGCGAGCCGATTGGTGTGGCGGCCGAGAAGGTGGGCCAGGTGACCCGGATAACCGTGACGGGCCAGGTGGCGACGGACGGCCTTGAGGCTTTGCTGCCGCCGGTTCGCGCCTTTCAAATCGGCGACCTTCCTGAATTGGGAGAGGCCGAGCAGATCGCGGAAATCGCCCGCTTTGCGCGCACCCTCTTTATCGAGGCGCTCGAACGCGCAGGAGTGAGGGTATCAGCCGATGAACTGGGCCCGAATCCCAGAGAAAGCTTGCCAAGCTCGGACGTGGTTGCCGGATTGCCCGAGGTTGCGGCCTTGGAATCGGCGCCTTTTTCCGAATATGCCAAGCTGATCTTGAAGGTCAGCCACAATTTAGGCGCCGACCTGACCGCCATGCTGATCGGCGTCGAGAGAGGCCAGACCAATTTTTTCCTGGCCATGTCGGAGTTTGGACGGGTGTTGACGGCATTGGGCCTGGATCCGGACAGCTTCGCTTTTGCCGATGCCTCGGGTTCGCGAAGCTTTGCGACCCCCAGGACCATCGTAGAGCTGTTGAGGACCATGGGAAACCGGTTTGAATTCGACGCCTATGTCAATGGGCTGCCCATTCTCGGGATGGACGGGAGCTTGGCCGAGATACAAAAGAACAGCCCGGCGGTCGGTCAGGTGTTTGCCAAGACGGGGACGGGGGTGATGGTCGATGCCACCCAACTGCGCCCCTTCCTGACGGAAAAGGCCTTGGGGGGCTACATCAATCAAGCCCGGGGCCGGCCAGTGGCCTTTTTTGTGGCCGTCGAAAACGGACTTGTCAGGGCCAGCATTTTCGGAGACATCGCCACGGAGCTGATTGAGATCAGCGACGACCTTGGCGAGATATCCGCCATTCTTTGGTCCGGCCGTTATTGACCCCCGGCCCCGCTAAACTTCGACCAACCGGACCTTGTTGCCCTGGGCGCTGAGGGCGATCTGGCCTTTTTTGAGGCGGATGGCGTCCTGGCCGAAGATCTCGTGGCGCCAGCCGCGCAGGGCCTGCACATCGGCGTGATCGTCGGCGGCGATG
>JANQKX010000473.1 GCA_028280915.1 Kiloniellaceae bacterium | reverse complement strand
ACCATGGCCACCGCATCGATTTCGATGAGCATGTTTTCATAGGCCAGATAGGGAAAGGCAACGCTCGTTGAAACCGGTCCCGGGGCGGGCAGGTGCCCGGAGCGGGCCGCGGCGTTTTTGGCCAGGCCCGCTTCGCCGTCCTTGCTCACGTAAAAGGCGTCCACCTTCACCAGGTGGCCCATGCCCAAACCGAACTCGGCCAAGACCTTGGAGATATTCTCCATGGCCCGGTGGGTTTGGGCTTCCATATCGCCGGGATCGATGACCTGGGCCTGCGGTGTCAAGGAAACCTGGCCGCCGATAAACACCATGTCGCCCACCATCAGGCCATGGCGATAGGGCAGGTGCACCGGCCAATCCCAGTGGCCGTCGGGCCAGACCCCGCGCCGCGGGAGGCGGGCGCCGTCCTTGCCCCGCATGGCGATCACGTCATTGCGTACCATGACCCCCGGCCGGTCCAGTTGGGGCACCGACAGGCCCGTCGCCGCGGGGCCCGGTTCCTTGTAGTGGGACGCCCGCACCAGGGCCGCGGCGCTCCATTCCTCGATTTTGCCCGGCTCCACGTTAAAGACATTGGTCTTCACCGAATCGTGCAGGTCGGCGCCCAGTTCCTTTAGCAGCCGGTTGAGCTTATCCAAGGTGACCCAGCTTTGCGCCACCAGATCACCGGGGTCCTTCAACGGCAGGTCGGGGTGCCAGGCCGTCTGGCCCGAGGTGAAAATCATTTCCTCGCAGCGCAGGGCTTGCGCGAAGGGCGGCGGCAGGACCGTGCCGTCGGGAATCCAGGCCCCGGCCCGGGGTAAGCGCTCCCCGTTGTGGCCGCGCATGGCCGTTGCCTCGATGGTGAGACCGACGCCCGGCAGGCAAGAGGACTCGATGGGCACCAAGGTCACGCAAGGGCCCGGCCGCCCGGCCACACCGGCGCCGCCCGCGCCCAAGGTCTCGGACAAAGCCGCCAGGATCACGGCCTCGTCGTCCGCGCCCTTCCGCTCGTAGAACCCCGTGAGCTTGACCAGGTCGCCCCCGTCGGCCCCCAGGCCGTCCAGGATGTTGAGGATGCTCTGGGCCGCGGCCCTGCCTTGTTGGGCCAAATCGTCGGGACTGTCCGCGCTGGCCTGGCCGCTGACAAAAATCATCTGGCCGCAGGTCAGGCCAGGGCTGAAACAGCCGGGCTGGAGCGGGTCAATGGTCGAATGCCCATCGGCAAGATTGGGGCGGCGCGGCAGCATGGTGAACACCTTTCATTTTTTTCGGTTTGTTGATTTTCTTAAGCTTGTGCTTCGACATACTGAACAATCCGCCAAAGCCTGACAACGCCGATCCTAGGTTAAATTCGGTAACACATAACCTGCGGCATAGACCTTTTTGATGCGGGCCAATTGGGCCGCTCGATCGGCCTTTGCGGAAAACCGCCCGGGATAGACCATGGGCAGGTCATAGGGCGGCTCGCCGGTGATCATCCAGTACGCCAGAAACTGGCCGGCACCGCCGCCGGTGCCGATGCCCACGGCAAATCCCGACGCTAGCCATAGGCCGGGAAAACCGGCCACCGGGCCGATAAGGGGACAGGCATCCGGCGTATAACATATGGGACCGTTGTTCACCGTCCTAATGCCCGCCCTACCAAAGGCCGGGAGCCGTTCCATCACCCGCAACAGATGAGCTTCCAGGCGCCCCAACTGGGGCGGCAGCAGCTCCTTGCCGAAGTCCGGCGGTATACCGTCCAGCCCCCAAAACGCGGGCTCGGCCTCGTATACGCCGCACAAAAAGCCTGATCTTTCCTGGCGCAGGTTGGACGGAGCGGCGGGATCCCGGACGGTGGGCAACTCAAAGCCCAGGCCTGCCACTTCCGGGACCGCCCCGGTCACCACCTCATGGTGCTCAAGGGGATAGAGCGGCAAGTCCAGCCCCAAGCTTGCCGCCAAGGCACGGCTCCAGAAACTGGCCGCCAGAACGACATTTTTTGCGGTGACCTCACGCTCGGGCGTGCGCAGGCGCCAATGGTCCCGCTGGGGCTCCATGGCGCTGACCGGGCTGTGCTGCAGAATGGTGGCCCCACGGCCCCGCGCGCTTTTGGCCAGCGCCTGGGTGGCACCGTAGGGGTCCACATGGCCGTCGCCAGGCGTATGGGCGGCGCCAAAAATCCCGTCGGTGTTCAGCAGTGGGTGCAGCGCCGCCACCTCTTCGGGCGAGACCACCTCGTAGGGAACGCCGAGACCCTCATACAAGGGCGCCAGTTTTTCATAGGCCGCCAGCTCCTCCCGGGATGTGGCCAAGCGCAGGCTGCCGGTTCGGTGGAAGTCGATGGCCTGACCGCTTTCCTTTTCCGCCGTCAGATAATTGCGCAGGGAGTCCACATAAAGCCGGGTCAAATTGGCGTCATGGCCGAAGTGAGTCACATTGCCGGCCGCGTGCCAGGTCGAACCGGCGGTGAGTTCAAGTTTCTCCAGCAGCAACACATTGTCCCATCCCCGCTGGGTCAGGGCGTAAAGCAGGCTACAGCCCACGATGCCGCCGCCGATAACCACCACGTCGTAGGGCTTGCTCATGAGCGGCCTCCCGCAAGGCGTGCGGGCCAGGGGCT
>JANQKX010000468.1 GCA_028280915.1 Kiloniellaceae bacterium | reverse complement strand
CGCCCGGGGCAGTCAGGAGATACCGGGCCTGGCGCTGACCCTGGACCGGGGTGGCTCCTGCCGGGGCATGCTGTTCCGAATCGCGCCCCGGATGGTGGAAAGCGAGACCGAAATCATCTGGGCGCGGGAGATGTTCAGCGGCATCTACCGGCCGCGCTGGGTCACCGCTCGCACGGAGGACGGCCTTTTGCGGGCCATCACCTTTGTGGCGGACCGCGGCAAGCCCAACTACACGGGCCCCTTGAGCCTAGAGCAGCAGGCGAGCCATGTGGCCCGGGCCCATGGCAAGTTCGGCAGCTGCGCCGACTACCTGCACGCCACCATCGCGTCCCTGCAGGAATTGGGCATCCGGGATAAGAATTTGGTGCGCTTGGACAAACACGTGCGGGCGTTCTGACCAAGAATGGCCCGCTTTTTTCGCGCAACGAGGCACAACCGTGACTGATATCATTTTGCATCACTATCCCCAATCCCCCGTGGCCGAAAAAGTGCGCAAGGCGCTGGGGGTCAAGGGCCTGGACTGGCGCTCGGTGGAAGTCTCCCGCCTGCCGCCCCGGCCGGACCTCATGCCCCTGACCGGCGGCTATCGCCGGGTGCCGGTGATGCAGATCGGGGCCGACATCTATTGCGACAGCCAATGCATCCTGCGGGAGCTGGAACGGCGCCACCCCCGCCCCAGCTTTTTTCCTAGCGGTAACGAGGGCCTGGCCTGGGCGTTCAGCCGCTGGACCGACGGCGAGCTGATGAACTGGGCCGTGCGCTTGGTATTGGGTGCCGGCGCCGAGAACCTGCCGCCGGACTTCGCCCGGGACCGGGCCCGGCTCTATTTCGGCCCCGACCAGACCGCCGCCGACTTCACCGCATTGGTGCCCCACATTGTCGCCCAGTTGCGCGCCGCCTTTCAGTGGATCGAGATGACCCTGGCAGGGGAGCGGGCCTTTTTAATCGGTGCCGCCCCGGCCTTGGAGGACGTGCTCATCCACTACCTGGTCTGGTTCCTGCGTGGCCGCTGGGCCGGGGGGCCGGAATTCCTGGCCCGGTTTCCGGCGCTGACCGCTTGGGAGGACCGCATGGCGGCGATCGGCCACGGCCAAGCGCGGGACATGACGGCGTCGGACGCCCTGCACATCGCCCGCGACAGCACGCCGGCCGAAGCAGCCAGCGCCGACCCCGACGATGCCCAGGGCCTGGCGCCGGGGATGACGGTCGCCATCGCGCCGGACGTGGACGGTGGTGAGAGCCCCGTCGAGGGCCACCTGCACGGGGTAAGCGCCCACGGCATCAGCCTGCTGCGCGACGACCCGGCGGCGGGGCGGATCTGCCTGCATTTCCCCCGCGCCGGCTATCGCATCGGAACTTGATTGACGACAACCGCTGGCCCCGCCAGCCATGGAAAAGAGGATTGAGGAGAGCGCCATGTTCGACTTGACGGAAGGACCGGTTAAAACCCGCCGGGAGGGCGGTATCTTGGAGGTCACCCTGGACCGGCCCAAGGCCAATGCCATTGATATGATCACCAGCCGCCTCATGGGCGAGGTGTTTCAAGCCTTTCGCGACGAAAAGGACCTGCGGGTGGCAATCATCACCGGCGGCGGGGAAAAGTTTTTTTGCGCCGGCTGGGACTTGAAGGCCGCCGCCGACGGCGACCCGGCCGACGCGGACTATGGCGTGGGCGGCTTCGGCGGCCTGCAGGAGCTGCGGGACCTGAACAAGCCGGTGGTGGCGGCGGTCAACGGCATTTGCTGCGGCGGCGGCTTCGAATTCGCCATTTCGGCCGACATCATCATCGCCGCCGATCACGCCAGTTTCGCCCTGCCGGAAATCCGCTCGGGCACCATCGCCGACGCAGCGAGCATCAAGCTGCCCAAGCGCATCCCCTATCACATCGCCATGGAGATGCTCTTGACGGGCCGATGGCTGGACGCGGAGGAAGGGCACCGCTGGGGCTTCGTCAACCGCATCGTGCCCGCCGCGGAGCTCATGCAGCAGACCTGGGAGCTGGCCCGGCATTTGGAATCCGGCCCGCCCCTGGTCTATGCCGCCACCAAGGAGGTGGTGCGGGAAGCGGAAAACATGAAGTTCCAGGACGCCCTCAACCGCATCACCCGGCGCCAGTTCCGCGGCATCGACGTGCTTTATTCCAGCGAGGACCAGCTGGAAGGCGCCCGGGCCTTCGCGGAAAAGCGGGACCCGGTCTGGAAGGGCCAGTGACGGCGGCGGGGGGCGCCCGGTGCACTCCCGCCACGCTCTGACCTAGCGAAGTTAGGAATCGTAGGCGATGAGCGCGGTCACGGGCACGTCGACGCGATCGCGCCCCTGAAGGAAAGTCAGTTCGATGATGCAAGCGGCGCCGGGCACCTCGGCCCCCACCTTGCGGAACAGCTGGACGGCCGCGTTCATGGTCCCGCCCGTGGCCAGCAGGTCGTCCAGCACCACCACCCTTTGGCCCGGCTTGACCGCGTCATCGTGGATCTCGATGGTGTCCTGGCTGTACTCCAGGTCATAGGAATGGGGAATGGTGGCGCCGGGCAGCTTGCCCAGCTTGCGCACCATGACAAATCCCAACCCCAGGCGCAGGGCGACCGAGGCGGCGACCAAAAAGCCGCGGGATTCGATACCCGCCAGCACGTCGGGCTTGTGCTCGGCGCAGGCTTCGGCCAAACGGTCCACGGTCTGTGACCAGGCCTGGGGGTGAGCCAGCAAGGGCGCGATGTCATAAAACAGGATGCCCGGCTTGGGAAAATCGGGAATGCCGCGAATATGGTCCTTCAGGTTCATGTCGATCGGATCTCCTGGCCGTTGGTCGCCCCGGCGGGTGGGGGCCACAGAGTGCAAGAACATCTCCGCCGGATCAATGAATAAGCGCGCAGCGCCGCTCGGAGAGAGGCATCCCGCCGCCAGACCGTGACCGCTTCCTTCGGGTTTTCGCTAAATTATTGCTTTTGCGCCGCTTTTCTGGCCGGGACGCAAAAAATAGAAGCGAACGGCAGGTTTGAGCCACGCAACCCACATGTTGTAACGATCGGTCCAAA
>JANQKX010000452.1 GCA_028280915.1 Kiloniellaceae bacterium | reverse complement strand
TTCCGCGTTGATGCGCGGGCCCGGCAGGGTGGGGTGAATCTCGCTGGCGTCTTCGAAGGCCTTTAACGCTTCCTCGGCCTGGTCCAGCTGGGTATAGACCAAGCCCCGTCCGGCCAGGGCGCCGAAGTGACGCGGCTCCAGGGCCAGGGTCTGGTCGATGTCGGCCAGGGAGTCCTCATAGTTCTCCAGCAGGTAGTGCACCGTGGCCCGCTTGTTCCAGCCCTCGGCGAAGTCCGGGGCGATGGTGACGATTTGGTCGAAATAGCGCAGGGCCCGGCGATAATCCCCGGAGGACATGGCGTTGGTGCCTTCCTCCATGAGCAGGGTCACCGCGTCGTCCGTGCTGAAACTCCAGATGCGCCAGATCTGGAATTCGGCCGGCCGCGCCTCCTGGAAGGTCTTGGAGGTTTGCAGTTGCTCAAAAAGCGCCCCGAGGCGCACATCGGACTGGTCTGCCTGAGCCATCCCGCCGGACAGAACCAAGCTGGCCGCCATGGCCATTGTTGCCGCAAGATTTTTCATAGTACCGATTAATATGGTCCATTGCCGGGAAAAACCCAAGCCTGCGGGGCCGGCCGCTCATCACGTTTCGCTGAGGTGGCGTGAGCCCTTGTCGGCCAGGACAAGCGAAAAACATGCCTCGACCGCAAGATTCCGATAGGCGCGGAGGGTCAAATTGTGCTTGCATCCCAGCAGGCTAAGCCTCTTTCAGTCCCCCGGCGCGGGCCAACGACATCAGGCCCGTGCCCCGAGGAAAACATGGGAGATCGAAAAAATGGCCCAATCCCCCAGCGTGCAAGATGATCCCCGCTTTCTGATCGATCAGACCCGCTATCCGTTCCATAACCTGGACGACTCGGCCGGTCAGGCCTTGGTGAACCGCTGCCAGGCCGATCTTGCGGAACAAGCGATCTGCGTCCTGCCGGGCCTCATCCCGGAAACGCTGCGCCGGCAGATGGTGCGCGAGGCCATCGCGGTCGCCCACCTGGGCCACTATTACGACCGGCCGCGCCGGGCCTATGTTTATGACGACCCGGACAGCTACCCGCCGGGACATCCCCGCGGTGTCACCCATCCCAACCGCTACCGCCAGGTTCTCAACCATCACATTCCAAATGATAGCCTGCTGCGGCGCCTTTTCCTCTGGCCGGCCATGACCGACTTCGTCCGCCGCGCCTTGGGGCTGGAGCGGCTTTACACCAGCGCCTGCCCCCATCTGGCCCTGACCCTGCAGTTCGCCGGGGAGGGGGACACCAACGGTTGGCACTATGATCCCAACGACGGCGTGGTCACCTTACTGCTGCAGGCCCCCGACGCCGGCGGCGGATTTGAGTACGCCCCCTACATCCGGGGCACGGGCGACGACGAGTCCGCGCAGAACTACCCGGGGGTCCGGGCCCTTCTTGACGATCCTACGGGCAGGGCCCAATGTCCCCGGATCGCGCCGGGCAGCTTGACGCTGTTCAATGGCAGCCGTTCCCTTCACCGGGTGGCGCCGGTGGGTCCCACGAAGCAGCCGCGCATCATCGCCATCTTCAGTTACGACCAGAGCCCGGACATGGTGTTTTCACAAGGCTACATCGACCACCTCAGGTCTTTTCCCCAGGGCACGGCGGCTTGAATCAGGGGCCGCTAACCCGCCATGGCCTCGGGCTTCGGCCCGCCGGTGGCCCAGTCCAGCAGTTCCACCGTGTGCACGATGGGGACGTCACAGCCGCCGGCCAGTTGGGTCATACAGCCGATGTTCCCGGTGGCGACCACATGAGGTCGGGTGGCGTGCAAATGGCCCAGTTTGCGGGTCTTCAATTGCCCGGCGATTTCGGCCTGCAGTATGTTATAGGTCCCGGCCGAGCCGCAGCACAGGTGGGCCTCCTTGGGCTGGCTGACCTGAAAGCCTGCCCGCTGCAACAGCTCCACCGGCAGGGTCTTGATCTGCTGGCCATGCTGCAGGGAACAGGCGGAATGATAGGTCACCCGCAGGGCGGCGGCAAAAAACGCCGGCCGCACCGGGGACCAGCCGCCCCGGTCGTCTTGGGTGTCCAGACCCACCCCGGCCACCACCTCGCTCACGTCGCGGGTCAGCGCGGCGATGCGCTCGGCCTTTTCGACCCAGTCCGGATCGCTGCGCAGCATGAAGCCATAGTCCTTCACCGTGGTGCCGCAGCCCGAGGCATTGATCACGATGGCGTCCAACCCGTTTTGTTCCAGCTCGTCATGCCAGGCGCCCACATTGGCCTTGGCCGCGTCTAATGCCGCGTGTTCCATGCCCATGTGGTGGGTCAAAGCGCCGCAGCAGCCGATGCCGGGGCTGATCACCACGTCCAGACCCAGGCGGGTCAAAAGACGCACCGTGGCCTCGTTGATCTGGGGCGCCAGCACCTTTTGCGCGCAGCCGGTCATGAGGGCGACCCGGCCGCGACGGGCACCCTGGGCCGGGATCACCTGGGGTTTGTCCAGAACGTCGGGCCCGGCCATCTTGCTCGGCGTGAGGGCCAGCATGGGCCGCAGCCGGGCGGGCATCAAGCCGGCGAAGGGCTTGGCGAAGGTGGCGCCCAAAAGGGCCAGGCGGAACAGCGTGGGGTTGGGCAGCACCACCGCCAGGACCCGGCGCAGGATACGGTCGAACCAGGGCCGGGTGTAACGCTCGGCGATATGCTTGCGGGCGTGATCCACCAAGTGCATGTAGTGCACCCCCGACGGGCAGGTGGACATGCACGACAGGCAAGACAGGCAGCGGTCGATGTGGGTGACCACCTTGTCGCTTGGGGTTTTGTCCCCTTCCAGCATGTCCTTGATCAGGTAGATGCGCCCGCGCGGGCTGTCCAGTTCGTCGCCCAGCAAGACATAGGTGGGGCAGGTGGCGGTGCAAAATCCGCAGTGCACGCAGGATCGCAGGATCTGTTCGGAAGCCTTGGTGTCCGGATCGGCAAGCTGGGCCAGGGAGAAGTTGGTTTGCATCGCCGTCTAGATGTCCTGATAGATCCGGCCCGGATTGAGCAGGCCCAAGGGATCGAAGCCCTGTTTCAAGCGTTGGCTCAAGGCGGCCAGGGGCGCGGCCTGGGGTTGGAACACGGGCACCGCGGCACGGATGTTTTCCGGCGCGCGGAACAAGGTTGCGTGGCCGTCCCCGTTACCCAAGGCTCCGCGCACCGCCGCGGCGTGGCCGTCATCGGCAGGGGGCAGGCTCAGCCATATGAGGCCGCCGCCCCAATCGAGGAAGTAAAAACAGTCATCGACCGTCTGCATTATACGGGACACGATCTCCGCCGCGGCCGCCGGCGGCACCGAGAGGCGCCAGATCAGGCGATCCGTAGGCGCTACCAGGGGCAGCACGTCGCGCACCTCCGACCAAAAGGCCAGAGAATTCTGGCTGTGCAAAGCCTCATGGGTCCCCAGATCGGACAGCTCCTTGGACAAAGCTTGAATACGATGCTGAACGGAAGGTCCCGGCCCCTCAAGGCGGATGGCCGTCACCGGGGCGCCCGCCTGGTTCACATAGGACACCTTGGAGGTTCCGGCCAGCTGGGCCGGCAGGTGGGCCGCGCCCGAGACTTCGTGGGAGGAGGATAGGGCGCGGGTCATGGCCCTGGTTGCCTGATCCGTGTCGAGCTCATAGAGCAAAAGGCTGTAGGTCTTTTCCGGCCGGGGCAGCACCTTGATGGTGACTTCGGTCATGACCGCCAGGGTGCCGTAGGACCCGGTCAGCAGTTTCATCAAATCATAACCTGTCACGTTTTTCACCACCCGGCCGCCGGCCTTGAAGACCTCGCCCCGGCCGGATACCGCGGTGACGCCGAGAAAGTGGTCCCGAGCCGCGCCCGCTTTCAGGCGCCGGGGACCGGCCAGGTTGCAGGCCAGGGTGCCGCCGATGCTGCCGTCACCGCCCGCGCCGCCGAGCAGGGGGCCAAAGTCGGGCGGCTCGAAGGCCATGAGCTGATGGTTGTCCGCCAAAACCTGTTCAATCTCGGCCATGGGCGTACCCGGCAGAGCCTGCAGGACCAGTTCCTCGGGCTCGTAAAGGGTGATGCCGCTTAAGGCCGACAGCTCGACCCGCCCGGCGGTCTGCAGGGGCCGGCCCAAGGCCCGCTTGCTGCCGCGGCCGGCAACCTCAAGCGGCACTTTTTCGGCGGCGGCCTGTTGGACAACTTCAACGATGTCCGCGTCGTTTTGGGGTCTTAGGATCTCAGACATGGGCGGGAAGGAAGCAAACCTGCATCTCTGTGTCGATCAAAACCGGGGGAGATCGGGAAAAGGCATCTTGCCGCCGCGGATATGCATGCGCCCCAGCTCGGCGCAGCGGTGCAGCTGGGGAAACATCTTGCCTGGGTTGAGCAGGCTTTGCGGGTCAAAGGCGCACTTGACCCGCTGCTGCTGGTTGAGGTCCGCTTCGTTGAACATCTCCCCCATGAGGTCCCGTTTTTCCACGCCCACGCCGTGCTCTCCGGTCAGGACGCCGCCCACCTCCACACAGAGCTTCAAGATGTCGGCGCCAAAGGCCTCGGCCCGCTCCAACTCGCCCGCCTCGTTGGCATCGTAGAGGATGAGAGGGTGGAGATTGCCGTCCCCGGCGTGGAACACATTGGCGACCCTGAGCTGGTAGTGCTCGCCGAGCTCGCGCATGCGGCTCAGCACCTGAGGCAGGGCTTTGCGGGGAATGGTGCCGTCCATGCAGTAATAGTCCGGCGAGATGCGGCCCACGGCGGGAAAAGCGGCCTTGCGCCCGGCCCAAAAGCGCAGGCGCTCGTCTTCCGAGCGGCTGGCCTGAATGGAGACCGCGCCCTTTTGCTGGGCAATCCGGGAAACCGCCTCGGTCAGATGGTCCACCTCAACCTGGGGCCCGTCCAGTTCCACGATCAGCAAGGCCTCCACGTCCCGAGGGTATCCGGCCTGGACAAAATCCTCGGCGGCGTGGATGGCCAGAAGGTCCATCATTTCCATGCCGCCGGGGATAATCCCCGCCGCGATGATGGCCGCCACGCAGTCGCCGGCCATCTCGGCACTGGGAAAGCCCAGCAGCACGGCCCGGGCCGTGTCCGGTTTTTTGAGGATGCGCACGGTCACCTCGGTCACCACCCCCAAGAGGCCTTCCGAGCCGGTCATCAGGCCCAAGAGGTCGTAGCCGGGGGAATCCATCTGCTTACCACCGATGCGCAGGATCTCGCCATCAATGGTCACCATCTCAAGGCCCAAGAGGTTGTTGGTGGTCAGCCCGTATTTCAGACAGTGAACGCCGCCGGAATTTTCCGCCACGTTGCCGCCGATGGTGCAGGCGATCTGGCTCGACGGGTCGGGCGCGTAATAAAAGCCTTGGCCCTCCACCGCGTGGGTGATGCCCAGATTCGTCACACCGGGCTGAACGACCGCACAGCGGTTGTCGTAATCGATCTCCAGGATGCGGTTGAACTTGCCCAGGCCCAGCAAGATGCCGTCGGCCAGGGGCAGGGCGCCCCCCGAAAGGGAGGTGCCGGCCCCGCGGGGCACCACTTTGATCCCCTTGGTCTTGCAATAGGCCAAGACCGCCGCCACCTGGGCCGTGGTCTCCGGCAGCACGGCGATCAGGGGCGGCTGCTTATAGGCCGTCAGGCCGTCGCTTTCATAGGCGCGCAGTTCGTCCAAGTCGGCGATCACCCCTTCGCCGGGTACGATTTCCGCCAGATCCGCGACTATTTGCGGTTTTGCGGCAATGGTCGAGCGGTCCGGGTCCGGCATACGCATGGCAAGGCGCGCCTTTTTTCTTGGTTGGCTTTGTTGTTCGTCCGGGCGTGTCGGCACCGAATCTCATGCACCGCCAAGCCCCGGGGTCCAAGGCTATCACCTTGAACTATGGGATCAACCTGGATGAGGGTCAAGCGGGCCTTGCGGGAGACCGCGGGGAAAGCGGCCATGAGGAAAGAGCCGGACGGGCCGTTCGCGAGCGAACCAATTGAAAAAGCCGCTGACCCCGACCGGGGTGCGGCTTTGGAACAATGACGGGGCAAACCGCCAGGACGTTGGATCAGCCTTGGCGGGCCTTGAAGCGCGGGTTCTTTTTGTTGATCACATAAACCCGGCCGTGGCGGCGGATGACCCGGCAGCCTTTTTCCCGCAGCTTGGCGGTTTTGAGCGAATTCAGTACTTTCATGACCCTAATCCGGACACTGTCACAGGCAAACAATTAAGCGATGAGGATGACTCGTAGCGACCGAAACTAGCCAAATTCGAGCCATAACAAACCCCAGCTGCCCCGATCCGGTGCTGCTGAGGAAGCCGGAACATAGGCAGGCGATCCCCGTCTGTCAACGGTTACCCGGTGGGATTGGGCGGAAAAATAGCGCAAAAGGCGCAAGGGAACGGTGCTTGTTCGATCTCTACGCCTAATCAATTTCCACGCTGGACCGTTTGAGAGCGTAAAAGCGAACCACGCGAAGGGCGCCGCTCTCAATGGCCGCGACCCTTTTGGCCCAAAACTCGGCCTGGCGCAGCAGTTCGGCCCCGCTGGCTTCATCCAGTTCCTTGCACAGGGGCGAGGCTTCCATGGCCTGCCAGGCCTGTTTGACCATCTCCCCATAGGTGACGGAGATGTCCTCGTGGATGCGTACGTCCAGTTTGGCCCGTTGCAGCTCGGATTCATACTTTTCCACGGTCCATAGGTGGGGTTTCTGGGGTTCCGCGGCGATCCAGTCGGCCAATTCGGCCTTTTTTTCGGCGCTGGAAAGGACAAAATCGGTGAAAAGCAACTGGCCCCGGTCTTTCAAGTGGGCCGACAGGCCCTCGAGCACTTGGCCCTTTTGTTCCAGCCGGTAGAGATATTCCTTCGAATAGATACAGTCCACCGAGTTGGGCCGGTAAACGTGACTTTCCGGGTTGGCGAAGGTGATTTCGGCTTTTTTGCCCAGGCCGGCCAATCCCGACAGCTGCATGCCCCGGTCGGCGATCTCCCGGTCCGCCTCCAGGCCGTGAACCCAGACGCCGGAATGCTCGACCGCCAGCCGGGCCGGCCCGCCCAGGCCGGCACCCAGGTCCAATACGGTCATGGAGGGGTCCAAACCCAGGGGCTTGAAAAACTGTAAAATATACTCTTTTTCGCCCGGCCCGTTCATGCCCTCGCCCCACACGGCCTGAGTAATCTCAAGTTTGCCGAGGCTTTTGATCTTCCGGGTCGGCTTGATTTCCGCATCGCCACCGGGCTGCCCGTGGCGACGAACCTCCAGGTTGTTGCCGTGCCACCAGGCGTGAAGGCGCATGCGTAAAGGGATCTTAACGCTACCCGCCGATTTTTTTTTCGTGGCACTCATGGCGAATCTTGACCAAGTGGGACCGAGCCTAGTTAGAAAGTACTAGCTAAGCAAAAGGGGTAAACATATGGTTAGCCATGCCATCTTAGATCGTATGGTGTCTTTAAAATACCTCCAAAACGGACCCGGCACTTGCCCCTGGCCTCAGTCAGGGCGGGTGCTGTCCATGCGGCATGTACTGTGATCTGGGCGAAATCGCGCCTGCATACCAAAAATTAAGCTGCATTAGGCTATTTTGGCGGCGAGGCTCGCGCGGAACTGGAACGAACGCCGTTTCGGCCATCGTCGCTACGGCAGATGTGCGTGTCCTCGCGGACATCTTGGATGCCACACAGGACAGGACCTAAGCCATGAAACGTGAATACACCGCCGAGCGCCAGGCCAGGCTCAAGCACAGCCAACTCGCCGCCCAAAGACTGGTAGGCGAGGGAGAGCCCGCTACTTTTTCCGGATACGCCGATACGAGCGGCGTGAGCAACGCCGACGTGTTGGAAGCCATCAGCGCCCTGCGTATGGAAATCAAGGACCTGAAGGCCGCCGTTCCGTCTGCCGGACTGCCCAGTGCCGAACAAGAGGAAGACAACGCCAAGGACGTGCGGCTCGAGATCGCTCAGATGGTCCGGGTCATCGCCCGCGCTAAGTCCGAGATCGCCCAGATCAAGCATCCCTTTGCGGAGGACGATTGCATGGAAGCGGCGTCCAACGAATTGGATGCCATCGTCGATGCCACGGAGATCGCCACCAATCGCATTCTCGAAGCCAACGAAAACATTGAAAAAGAGATCCATAAGATTGCCGCCAGCCACCACAACGATGACGAGGTGGTGCTCATGGCCGACCGGGTCGCCGAGCACGTGATCGCCATTCTGGAAGCCAGCAATTTTCAAGACATCACCGGCCAGCGGGTGACCAAGGTGGTCCAGACGATCCGGTTCATCGAGGATCGTATCCTGGCCATGATCGAAATCTGGGGCGCCGAGGCCTTTGTCGATCTGCCCTTCGAACAACAGATCGACGAGGACGATCCGGAAAGCCTGATGAACGGGCCGCAGCTCGGCAATGCGGGCATTACTCAAGACGAGATTGACGCCCTATTTGACTGATGCCCGGTTAGATTGAGATCCGGCCCGGTCCCATGAGGCCAGAGTCCCCGCTTCCTACCGGGGTCCGGCGGGCGCCATGTCCCCTGTCCGATCAACCGGGAGGCGATCCGGCGCGGCCGCCTTCCTGACAGCCCCTTTACCAAATCCGCCATATCTTCCTATAATCCTAGATAGTCCCTCGCCGGGGACGGCCCGGATCGTGCGGGGCGTCCGTGGTAGTCGGGGATGTGTCCGAGGAGGGGGATATGATGATCTGGGCACGGTTCACTTGGGTCGTAATGTTTGTGGGCGCGCTGCTTGTTTTGGCGCCGGTGTTGGCGGGGCAGCAAGGGGCCTGGGCGCAATCCACGGATGTTTCAGGCACCGCCGGCCCCGGAATCACCGAGGCTGAAAAGGAGGCCCTGAGCGGCCAGCTGAGCCCTGCCGAAGTGGACGACTTGCTCGCCCGATTGAGTGATTCGGATGTGCGCGAGCTTTTGCTCTATCAGCTGGAGCAGGCAGCCGCGCAACGGGCGCAAGCCGCGGTCCAGGAAAAAAGCGTCGTTCAGCAGTTCGAAGACGACGCCAACGTGATCCGCGAAAACTTCTTGTTGACCTTGGCGGAGATCGAGAACCTGCCGAGCGTTTTGCCCTTTGCGATCGATCGCCTCGCCGACGGACGCGCCCCTGGTTTTATGTGGTGGTTTTTGTTGGGCGTGGCGGCCATGTTCATCGTGGCCGCGATCGCCGAATGGCTCATGCGCCGCTTCACCAAGGCCCTGCGGGAACGGCTTGAGGCCGGTCAAGTGGGCCGCTATCGCAGCCGGGCATACTACGTCGTCCTGCGGGTCGTTTACGAGGCCGTGGCCAGGGCGGTTTTTGTCCTTGCCGCCCTCTTGGTGTTCTTTTCCCTTTATCAAGGCGGGCAAGCGACGCGCACCACCGTGATGACCTATCTGGCGGCGACGTTGTTCGTATTGATCACCGAATCGATCGTGCGGTTGTTACTGGCACCGGGCCGCGATGATCTGCGATTGGTGAAACTGCCCCATGACACGGCGGCCTATGTTTATCGCTGCACCCTTTGGTTTGCGGTCTTGGTGTCCTTTGGCGTTTTGACCTGCCATTTATTGCTGACCCTGGGGCTGGGGCAAAGGCTCCACGACATGCTGCAGATGATCATCGGATTGATCGCGGTGACCATGTTGATCGTGATGATCTGGCGTTGCCGTGAACCGGTGAGCGCGGCTATTCGGGGTCCCGTGATCGAGGGCGTGGAAGGGGGGAAATTCCGTCCTTTTTTGGCGCAGACCTGGGCCGGCCTGGCCATCTTGTACGTCTTGATCATCTACGTTTCATCCCTCTATAGTCGGCTGTCCGGCGAAAACCTTTGGGTCGGGGCCGGCATCGGCAGCCTGCTCATTATCGTTGCCGTGCCTTTGATCGAGGCGGCCTTGGGGTACTTCCTGACGTTGCTGTTCACTGGGGAAGGCGACGACCGGGTGACCTTGGAGGCCAGTCCTTATTTTTCCATGGCCCGGCGAATTGGCCGCTTCATATTGATTTTGCTGGCCGTCATGGTGTTCGCCCAGCTTTGGGGCATCCCCTTGTTCTCCTTCGCGCAAAGCGATTTCGGGGCCAGGGTCATGCGCACGGTTCTGGATATCGGCTTTACCGTCCTGATCGCCTACATCGTGTGGGAGATCACCAAGGCGGCCATCGACAGCCAACTGGCGGCCGACGGCGACGATGCCCCGGTTGCGGAACTGGGCAGTGAGGGCGGCGGGCAAGGCGCCTCCCGGCTCAAGACCTTGCTGCCGCTGATCAAGCGCTTCATTCAGGTTACCCTGATCGTCATGGCCGGCATGATCATCCTGTCATCCTTCGGCGTGGATATCGGCCCCTTGATCGCCGGTGCCGGCGTGGTCGGCGTGGCCATCGGTTTTGGCGCTCAAACCCTGGTGCGGGACATCGTCTCGGGGGTATTTTTCCTGCTCGATGACGCCTTTCGCATGGGCGAGTACGTGGACGTGGGCGATGCCAAGGGCACGGTGGAAGCGATCAACGTGCGTTCCTTGGTGCTGCGCCATCACCGCGGGCCCTTGCACACGATCCCCTTTGGCGAAATCCAATACCTGACCAACTTCAGCCGGGACTGGGTCATCATGAAGCTGCAGTTCCGGGTCACCTACGATACGGACGTGAAGAAGGTGAAAAAGATCTTCAAGCAGATCGGTCAGGAACTGATGGATGACGAGATCCTCGGCCCGAAATTCATCGAGCCGCTGAAGTCCCAGGGTGTCCTGGCCATGGAGGATTCAGCCATGATTCTACGGGCCAAGTTCATGGCGGTGCCCGGCGAGCAGTTCATGATCCGCAAGGAAGTCTATACCCGGGTGCAGCAGGCCTTCCACGACAACGGGATCAAGTTCGCCCACAAGCGGGTCACCGTGGACCTGCCCCCGGGGGTGGACCCGGAAAGCGAGACGGGCAAGGCCATGACAGCCGCGGCGGCCGCCGCGGAGGAACAAAAGGCCCCCCAATCGGCCTAAGGCCGTTTTGCGGTTGGGATTACAGGCAAGGGGAGGCCTGGGCGGCCATGACACGGCGGGGCTCAAGGCCCTGCCCAAAGCTCTGCCAGGAGAGCGGCGCGGGGCGCCAGCCCCGGTGACCGGTCATTTGCGTGACCGGTTTGGGTTTTTGGACGGCGAATATACGGCCCGATTTGCCTTGGCCTCGGTAGGCCACTCGGCGCATGCCAGGCAAGGCCAAAAGCCTTTGGCACAGCCGCTCCACGAGGGTGTCGGGCAGGGGGTCCAAGCGCAGGTCGATCAGAGCCGTGGCGTCTCCGTTGCGGTGTACCCGAAACCCGGTCGGCTGTTTTTGATGGCGCGCCAGCTCCGCCAAGAGGGCCGGCACGCTGTCCAAAGAGTCGATCCCAAAAAGCAAGATTTCGTCCTGGCCCCGGCGCTTGCGATCCTGATCGCTTTCCGGGGCCAACAACCACTCCATGGCGGCCTGGGCTTCACTCCCGAGCGCCCGCGCGCGGGCCAGGCGTTGCAGCCAGTTCAAAATCAGCAATTGGCCGAAGGGGCGCCAGGAATTCATCGGGCACCGTTCGGAATCGTCTTCGGGAAAGTAATTGCGCGGCAGGTCGATGGCCTGGCCCTGCTGCCGGTCGCGGTGATACTCCCGCGCCAAGGTATCGTGGTCGTATTCGAAGTGATTGAAATTGCACAACATGCCCTTTGCCGTGTCTTCCACCAAGCCCAGGCCGGCCTGTTTGGAGGAAGCGTGCACAACCACTTCTGACGCGGCGGGCAGATCCGCGGCCCGCACCTCGCTATGGCGGGAGACCGGCAAATGAAACCCGTCGCCAAAGCCGTGAAACAGGTTTGATGCCCGTGACAGGATCTCGTGATCAAAAAGGCCGAAGCGTTTGGCCGCCAGATCGTGTTTGGGCACCCCGTGAAAATGGTAAAGCGCGGCTTGGGCGGCCCAGCAAATGTAATAGGCTTGGCGCACATGCTTGGCGGCCCAGTCGAAAATCTCGGTCAGCTCTTGCCAATAAACCACGTCTTCAAAGGGGATCCGCTCCACCGGCGCGCCGGTGATGATCAGGCCGTCGAAGGCCTCGTGCTTGATGTCGGGCCAGCGCCGATAGAAGGCCGCCACGTGGGCCGGCGCGGCGGACTTGGGCTTGGCACTGGCCGGCAGGGCCAGGCTCAGATCCACCGAATACGGCGTGGCGGCCAGAAGACGGGCGATCTGGGTTTCGGTCGCCACCTTGTCCGGCATGAGATTGATCAATAGGAGACGCAGTTTGCCGTCTTTGCCAGTCTCCGAAGCGGAGCGTTCACTCACGCGCAGGCCCTCGGCGCGAAGCTGAGTGATCGCTGGCAAACCGCGGGGCAGGTGGATGGGCATGGCGGGCCTCCTCGCAAGGGGTTGGATAAATCGAAGAAAAGGGCGCGGTGGGTGCCGCGCCCTTGACGTCTTGTTTACTCCGCGGCCACGGCCCGCGAGGTCGCCCGGTGCAGGGCCTGGTCCAGGTCGGCGATAATGTCGTCGATGTGCTCGATCCCCACCGAGAGGCGCACATAGTCCGGGGTGACACCGGTCGCCAACTGCTCTTCCGGGGACAGCTGGGAGTGGGTGGTGGTCGCCGGATGGATGGCCAGGGAGCGGGCGTCACCGATATTGGCCACGTGATAAAAAAGGTCCAGGGAGTCGATGAAGCGCTGCCCGGCTTCCGCCCCGCCGCGAATCTCAAATCCCACCAGCCCGCCGTCGCCGCCGGTCAGATAGGTTTCGGCCCGGCGTCGTTCCTCGCCGGTGAACAGGCTCGGGTGGATCACCCGGGTCACCGCCGGATGCTCGGCCAGATAGTCGGCCACATCCCTGGCATTGCTGCAATGCGCGCGCATACGCAAGGGCAGGGTCTCCAGGCCCTGGATGAACTGGAAGGCGTTGAAGGGGCTGACCGCGTAGCCCAGGTCGCACTGGATCGTGCAGCGCAGCTTCATCACATAGGCGACGGGGCCGAGCGGCTTGACCGCCTCGGTCCAGACCGCGCCGTGGTAGCTCGGATCCGGCTGGTTGAGCATGGGGAAGCGCTCGGCGTGCTTCTCCCAATCGAAGTTGCCGCCGTCGATGATCACGCCGCCGATCGAGTTGACGGTCTTTCCGATCAAGGAGGTCGCCGACATCGGACGCGAGCTCGGCGTGCCCCTGATCGTCG
>JANQKX010000425.1 GCA_028280915.1 Kiloniellaceae bacterium | reverse complement strand
CGCCTATCACTTGACGGCGGATTACAACTGGGGCTGGACCCAGGAAGAGTCCATCAAGAACGCCACCGAAGGCTTGGGTTGGGAAACCGTGGAAGCGGTCCGCACCCCCTTGGGCGCCGGTGACTTCTCCCAGTACCTGACACCGGTTCTGAACTCGGGCGCCGACGTTTTGGTGCTGAACCACTACGGCAAGGACATGGTCAACTCCCTGACCCAGGCGGTGCAGTTCGGCATGCGCGACAAGCAGGTCAACGGCAAGAACTTCGAAGTGGTCGTACCGCTTTACTCCCGCCTCATGGCGCAGGGCGCGGGCGACAACATTCAAGGCATCTTCGGCACCACCAACTGGCATTGGTCGCTGCAGGACGAAGGCTCCAAGGCCTTTGTGAAATCCTTCGGCCAGGAATACGGCTTCCCGCCGTCCCAGGCCGCCCAGACCTGCTACGTCCAGGCTTTGCTTTATGCCAACGCGTGCGAAAACGCCGGCACCTTCTATCCGCCGGAAGTCATCGCCGCCCTGGAAGGCTTCGAATTCGACGGCATGGGCAACGGGCCGACCCTCTATCGGGCCGCGGATCACCAGTGCTTCAAGAAAGTGCTCGTGGTGACCGGCAAGCCCAATCCCACCTCCGAATTCGACTTGCTCGAGATCGTCGAGGAAGTGCCGCGGGAGCAAGTGACCTACGATGCGGACATCTTCGGCGGTGAATTGGGGTCGGCCGACGCCAAGACTTGCTAGAAGTGATGTAGGATTGAAATAAAAATGCCCGGCCGGTCGCTTTTGACTCAAAAAGCGGCCGGTCATGGGTATAATAAATGTGCAAGGTCTAGAAGGTTTTAACTTAAGAATATTACGCAATTATGGGGGAAACGGTCCCGTGGATTCTTTTCTACTGCAAATCCTGAATGGATTGGACAAAGGCGGCGCCTATGCGTTGATCGCATTGGGCCTGACCTTGGTGTTCGGCACCCTCGGCGTGGTCAACTTTGCCCATGGCGCCCTTTTCATGTTGGGGGCGTTTTGCGCCGTTACCTTCAACGAGTTGCTCAAATTGGAAAAGGTCGTCCTAGACCCGGAAAAGCTGACGGCCTGGGGCACGCCCATGGAGATCCGCACCCCTTACATCGAGGAGTGGCTGGGCAACTTCGGGGCTTTCCTGATCGACTATTCGGTGCCCGTCTCCATCCTGGCCGCGATCCCGGTCATGCTGCTGATCGGGCTGGCCATGGAACGGGGCCTGATCCGGTTCTTTTACAAGCGTCCCCACGCCGATCAGATCCTGGTCACCTTCGGTTTGGCCATTATTATACAGGAAATCATCAAGCACTTTTTCGGCGCCAACCCCATTCCCCAGTCCGCACCGGACGTGGTGGACGGCAGCGTCAGCCTGACCAGCACCATTGTTTATCCCTATTGGCGCTTGATTTATTTGGCTTTCTCCATCGTCATCATCGGCGGCGTTTTTGCCTTCCTGCGATTTACCACCTTCGGCATGGTGGTGCGCGCCGGCATGCAGGACCGGGAAACCGTTGGCCTGCTTGGTATTAACATCGAACGGCGCTTTACCATCGTGTTCGGTTTGGCCGCCGTGGTCGCTGGCCTGGCCGGTGTCATGTACACGCCGATTTTGCCACCGGACTATCACATGGGCATGGACTTTTTGGTGCTGTCCTTCGTGGTGGTCGTGGTCGGCGGCATGGGCTCCCTGGCGGGCGCCGTGCTGGCCGGGTTTTTGCTGGGGATTTTGCAATCCTTCGCGTCCATGAATGAAATCAAATCGATCCTGCCGGGCATCGACCAGGTCATCATCTACCTGGTCGCGGTGGTGGTTTTGCTACTCCGCCCCCGCGGTCTGATGGGGCGCAAAGGGGTGATGGAGGACTAAGCCATGTTTCGAATTTCCCCCACCAGCGACATCGTTCTTCTCTTGGCTTTCGCCGCCGCGGTCCTGCTTGGCCCCATCATCATGCAGCCCTTCGGCGCCGCCTATCCGGACCTTTTGCAGAGATTCGCCATCTTCGGCATCTTTGCCATCGGATTTAACATCCTGTTCGGGCTCACCGGCTATCTGTCCTTTGGTCACGCCGCCTTCCTGGGCGTCGGCTCCTATTCCACCGTTTGGGCCTTCAAGCTGGTCTCCATGAATGTGGTGCCGGGCATTATCATCGCCATTATATTGTCCGGGCTCTTTGCCCTGGTCATCGGCTACGTTAGTCTGCGCCGCTCGGGCATCTACTTTTCCATCCTGACCCTGGCCTTCGCCCAGATGTCCTACAACCTGGCCTATTCGGTCCTGACCCCCATCACCAACGGGGAAACGGGTCTGCGGGTCCTGCGCACAGATCCGCGCTATCTGGACGCCCTCTTTGGCGGAGAAACCGGTGCGCGGCTGCCGCCGACGAACTTTTTCGGCATCGAGATGACGGGCTGGCCGGGCTTTTATTTCTGTGGCGTGGTCCTGATCATCATGTTCGGACTGTCGATCGTCATCTTCCGGTCGCCCTTCGGCATGATGCTGCGCGCCATCAAGTCCAACCAAGACCGCATGCGCTACACCGGCTTTAATACCCGACCCTACCTCTTAAGCGCCTTTGTCATCTCGGGCATGTACGCGGGCCTGGCCGGCTCCTTGATGGCGGTCACCGATCCCTTGGCCGGGGCCGAGCGCATGCAGTGGACCGCCTCGGGCGAGGTGGTGCTCATGACCATCCTGGGCGGCGCCGGCACCCTTTTGGGACCCGTGCTCGGCTCGGGGATCATCAAGTACTTCGAGAACATCTTCTCGGCCATCAACGAATCGGTGCTGAGCCAGTTCTGGGCCTTCCTGCCCGAGACCCTGCAGCACGTGATGGTCGAGCTGTCGAGCCTCTTCGTCGGCGAGGGCTGGCACCTGACCCTGGGCCTCTTGTTCATGATCGTGGTCATCTTCCTGCCCGGCGGCTTGATGGAAGGCGCGATGAAGCTCTTCCGCATCAAGCATTCGCCAAAGGTCACCAGCATTGCAAAGAGCGGCCAGCGGGACGTGGTCGGCGAAGGCGCCATCGAACCCATGGAGCCGCCCAAGCCCCCCGCGCCCGGCCGTTCCCGGCAAGACGCGAAACCGGCCGAATAAGGAGTGTGAGCCGTGGACAGCCCTTTGCTTCATATCGACAACGTGCACAAACACTTCGCCGGCCTGCATGCCCTGAGCGACATCAACCTGGACATTCGTCCGCAAGAAACCCATGCGATCATCGGCCCCAACGGCGCCGGCAAGTCCACCTTGCTCAATGTCTGTGTCGGCCGCCTGGCCCCCAGTCAAGGCAAGGTGCTTTTCGCCGGCACCGAGCTGACAGGGCGCCATCCCCACGAAATCAATCAGCTGGGGGTCGCCCGGGTGTTCCAGACGCCGGAGCTGTTCGAGGATCTGACGGTCGTGGAAAACGTCATGATCCCGATCTTCTCCCGCAAGGATGGGGCGTTCAGCCTGAGCCTGGCGTCCCGTTTCGACAAGCAGGGCGCGATTGCCGACAAGGCCATGAGCATCCTGGCGGACGTGGGGTTGGGCGATCATGTGAACCATCTCACCAATGCCCTGTCGCGGGGCGACAAGCGCCGCCTGGAGCTGGCCATGTGCCTGGTCCAGGACCCCAAGCTGCTGCTGCTCGACGAGCCCACGGCGGGCATGGCCCGGGCGGATACCAACGCCACCATCGATCTTTTGAACGAAATCAAAAAAACCGGCGTGACCATTGTCATCATCGAGCATGACATGCACGTGGTGTTTTCCTTGGCCGACCGGATTTCGGTGTTGGCGGGCGGGCGCATCATCGCCCAGGGCCCGCCCGAGGAGATCAAGGGCAATCCGAAAGTGATCGAAGCATATTTGGGCGAGGAACAGGTATGAACCAGGTGGCATCGGCGCCGGCCGTCAGCCAAGGCGCGCAAAGCTTTTTTTCCTGCCGCGGCATGCGGGCCTTTTACGGCGACAGCTTTATTGTCCAGGACGTGTCCTTCGACATCGACGAGGGCCAGATTCTCGCCCTATTGGGCCGTAACGGCGCCGGCAAGACCTCAACCTTGCGGGCCATCGCCCGGGCGACGGAGCCCGTCCTGCGGTCCGGCGAAATCTATCTGTCCGGCATGCCCCTGCACGGCAAGGCCAATTTCCAGGCGGCCCGCGCGGGCGTGCAGCTGGTCCAGGAAGACCGCCGCATCATCCCCGGCCTGACCGTGCTGGAAAATCTGGAACTGGCGCAGATTTCCGGCGAAAGCGGCTGGTCCTTCGAGCGTATCTTCAAGCTCTTTCCCCGTCTGGAGGAACGCCGCTTCCAAGAGGGCACCACCATGTCCGGCGGCGAACAGCAAATGCTGGCCATCGCCCGGGCCCTGGCACGGGACGTGAAACTCCTGCTGCTGGACGAGCCCTACGAGGGCCTGGCCCCGGTGATCCGCCAAGATATCGCCAAGGCCCTGCAGGAAGTGCGTGACTACGGCATCACCAGCGTGATCGTAGAGCAAAACGCCGTGGCCGCCCTGCAGCTGTCCGACCGCGCCGTCATCCTGGACACGGGCGAGGTGGTCTTCGACGGCGCCGCCAAAGAGGTCCTGGACGACGAGGAACTGCGCCACCGCTATCTGGCGATTTAAGTCGCCGCTAAGTCAATAGGGCGCGCTCCGCGCCAAGGCAACCACCCAGCCTGGGGGGACGTAATCCCTCTGAACCCTCGTTGTGTCTTGCCGTACACGGGCGGTGGCTCCGAGAATCGCCACCGCCAACCCATAATGGTGGCCCATCATCCCGTAAAAACCTTCCAAGCCGTACCCGCCGTTTCAATTGTAGCTTTTCCAAAAATGCCGGTTTAGCTTAGCCCTTCGCACCGGATGGAGGGAAAGGTCATGCTGGACGGGATCAGACAGGAAATGCGCGCGGGTGTCTTGGCCGACGAGGCAAGTTTGGTCTCCGCCCTGGTCGAACAGACGGGGCTTTCCGAGGCGGCTCGTGCCGACATCGCCAAGCAGGCCGCCAGCCTGGTGGCGGCGGTGCGGGGTACCAAGTCGGTGGGTATCATGGAATCCTTCCTGGCCGAGTACGGCCTTTCCACCAAGGAGGGGGTGGCGCTCATGTGCCTGGCCGAGGCCATGCTGCGGGTCCCCGACGCGCCCACGGTGGATGCCCTGATCAAGGACAAGATCACGCCCCATGACTGGGACGCCCACATGGGGGATTCCGGCTCCATCCTGGTCAACGCCACCACCTGGGCCCTGATGCTCACC
>JANQKX010000420.1 GCA_028280915.1 Kiloniellaceae bacterium | reverse complement strand
GGACCGCCTGGTGGCCGACGTGGATCAGCGCCTGCAGCGTCTCGAATCCAGTGCGGGTCTCGCCGCCGCGGGTGGTCAGACGTTGGGTGGCCAGACCTCGAGCGGCGGCCTGACGCGGACGGACAGCGGCGCGGGCCAGAGCACCTCCAGCAGCGCCGGTGGCTTTGCCGCGGGGTCTGCCGCCATCGGCAGCATCAGCCAGAGCGACGTGGACGCTTTCCAGCAAAACCGGGGCGACGGCCAGAGCGCCAGTCTGTCGGGCGCCGGCCAAGGGACTTACAGCCTGGAAGGCCAGACGCCGCGGGAGCAGTACCAAAACGCCTTCTCCTTGCTGCAAAAAGGGAAGTTCGACGAGGCCGAATTGGCCATGAGCACCTTTTTGGCCCAGAATCCCAATGATCCCTTGGCCGGCAACGCCAAGTATTGGCTGGGCGAAACCCACTACGTGCGCAAGGACTATCAGCGCGCCGCGGTGACCTTCGCCGAGGCCTATCAGGAATTCCCCGACAGCACCAAGGCGCCCGACAATCTGCTGAAGCTCGGCATGTCCCTCTCGGCCATGGGCAACACGGCCGATGCCTGCGGCACCCATGAGGAACTGCTGAAACGCTATCCCTCGGCCTCGCGCACCATTCTGCAGCGGGCGGAAAAGGAGCGGAGCCGGCTTAACTGCCCCTGAGCGCCGTGACGGGCCCGGAGGCGCGGCCGGCCTAGCCTTAGTATAAGGTCCGGGACATGTCTTCTTTGGACGGGCCAATCCAAGCTGCCGAGTTTGACCGGCTGATGGCGGTTTTCGCCCCCTTCGAGGCCAAGCCGACCATCGCCGTGGCCGTTTCCGGCGGCGCGGACAGCTTGGCCCTGGCCTTGCTCCTGAAAGATTGGCTGGCCCCGCGGGGCGGCACCCTCTGGGCGGTGACGGTCGACCACGGTCTGCGCCCGGCGGCGACGGCGGAGGCCCGTTGGGTGGTGGAGGGTATGGCGCGCCACGGTATCGCCCATGCGTGTTTGACCTGGCCGGGCCAAAAGCCCGCGACCGGCCTCCAAGCGGCCGCCCGGCGCGCCCGTTACGAGATGTTGGAGGCCTTTTGCAAGGATCGGGGCATTCTTCACCTCTGTATCGGCCATCACCGGGAAGACCAGAGTGAAACCCTATTGATGCGGGTGCGCCAGGGCAGCGACGGGGATGGCCTGGCGGCCATGTCAGCTCAGCGGATTCTGCCCGCTTGCCGCCTGCTGCGGCCCTTGTTGCCGCTGCCCAAGGCCCGTTTGCAGGCCAGCCTGGCGGCGCGGGGCGAGAGCTGGATCAGCGACCCAAGCAACGACAATCCGGCCTTTGAGCGGGTGCAACTGCGCCAAGTCGCGCCCATTTTGGCGGATTTAGGCCTAGGTACGGAAAATTTATGGGACTTTGCCCGGTCCATGGGACGGGCCCGTCAGGCCTTGGAAGAGGCGATCTGCGCGTTTTTGGCCCGTCACGGGGCGATTAGGCCCGCCGGCTACGCGACGCTGGACCGTCAGGCTCTCTTGAGCGCGCCGCCGGTTCTGGCCAGCGGGGTGTTGCGGCGACTCCTGGCCGCCGTCGGCGGCAGGTCTTATCCCGTGTCGCCGACGGCCGTGGCACGTTTGCTGGCGCGCTGGCAGGAGGCGACCGGCTCTGGTGGGACGCTGGGCGGATGTGGTATCACCGAATATGGAGATAAGGTGTTGATTTATAGGGAGAATCGATCGATTCCTTCAATAGAGGTGGTGGCGGGGCAGCGCTTGCACTGGGATGGGCGGTTTTCCATCCAAGTGTCCCACGATGTGCCCACGACCGGTCTATACGTGGCGGGCTTGGGGACGGTTGCCGCGGGCCGGCTGCGGCGGGAATTGGCTCGATCCGCTGGCGCTCCGGGAAAAGAAAAGGGAAATCAGGCCCTCACGTCCCTTGTGGATCAAATTCCGGTGAAGATTTGGCCCAGTTTGCCGGCATTTTGGGCGAAAGAGGCGGATAAGGGCAATTTGGGGCTGCTATCGGTGCCCGCCTTGGGGTATATTAGGGAAGATTGCCCACGCGGACTGCTCACGGCCTGCCGTTATCTGCCGGAAAGCGGCCTTTTGCCGGCTACTTTTACGCTTGTTTAGGCTGGTGAGCGCATTATCTCTAGTGATGGTGGGGTTAACGTCACCTTGCCACGGGGCCAGTTGCAATATATCGATGGCCCATAAGACTTTAAGGTGACTTGGCAGAGGATCGCATACATTGAATTTCAGCCGTAACGCAGCGCTCTGGATCATCGTGGTGCTGCTGCTCTTTGCACTCTTCAACATCTTCCAGGGAACCTCTTCCCGGGGGCCGCAACAGCAGTTGGCCTTTTCCGATTTCCTAAACGACGTGGAAACCGGGCAGGTTCGGGAAGTCAAGATCCAGGGCCAGCAGATCACCGGCCAATTCTCGGACGGTCGCGAATTCAAGACTTTCGCGCCCAACGATCCGAACCTGGTGAGCGAATTGCGGGATCATGGCGTGCGCATTGACGCGGCGCCCGAGGAACAGACCAGTGCTCTGGTGCAGATCCTGATCTCCTGGTTCCCCATGCTGCTGCTGATCGGTGTGTGGATTTTCTTCATGCGCCAGATGCAGGGCGGCGGCGGCAAGGCCATGGG
>JANQKX010000418.1 GCA_028280915.1 Kiloniellaceae bacterium | reverse complement strand
TGGTGACCTGGTCCGTGTCGTCCGCCTCGGGCAGGAGGGCGACGATGTCCTGGTGCCAGGTGGTCGGCCCCACGTTGGAGTGGGTCAGGCTTTCCCCGTCCAAGCGCCGGGTCGGCGGCTTCATGCGCATCTGCTGGACGGGGCTAGCGGCGATTTCCGGCCCCAGCACGCTTTCCACCACGTCCAGGATCTTTTCATTGCGCAGCAGGCCGAAGACCGCCGGGCCCGCGTTCATATGGAAGTCGGCCGGGTCGATGGGCCCGTTGATCAAGGGCAAGGAGATGTTGCAGTAATTGGTGAGCGGCGGGTAGTCGGCCAAAAGGCGCTCATAACGCTCGGCAAAGGCAAGATCGGTGTAAGTGTCGGTAATCTTGCCCGCGGCTTGGAGCGCCGTGGCTCGGCCGTCCAGGAGGTCGGCGTATTCCGCCTCCAGGGGCCGCAAATCCTCCTCTCCCAGAAGCCCCTCGACAACCAAAAAGCCCTGCTGGTCAAAGGTCTTTTTCTGCGCGTCGCTCAGATAATGGCCCATGCAAACCTCCCAAACATGGCAAGTCTCCTGGCTAAAACGCTAGTCCAGCAGCGCGCGCCCTGTAAATCGAGATTTTTTGAACCAGCGATCGGGATTTTGAAAAAACCTCTCCTTATAAGAGGATATTTTTTTATTTCACTATTTTTAAGATAGTTTTTCTGTCCAAAAAATGTTTTTTTATATATTAATCCCCTTATTCGAGTATTCTCTATTCGATTTTGAAAGGATAATTCCAAAATTCAGCATGATGAATTTTAGCTAAGATGAACGACGATCCGACACCCGATCAAAAGAAGGATGAAAGCCGCAGCAACACCAAAAAATCTACGCGGCAGAACGTCAACACAACCATAACCTTTGAGCAACATCACCACGAACGCCCAAGAAGAAACTGGCTTTACTGGGTTTCCGTAGCGATTGGCGCTGGACTGGTTCTCCTGCTGGCGGAACAACACTTTCAGTTCATTAGCAACCCACCCAAATTCAACGGCGGTACAGGCGTGACCCACAATATCACCGTTAAAGCGGAGGCGGTCACGAACACGGCGAAGCAAACCATCGTCAAGTCAGAACAAAATTTGGGACCGAAGACAGACGATAGCGGTTACCTTATAGACAACTCCTACTCCGCAGGAGCAGTTTCGTACAACTGCGCTTCGGATAGCGTGAAGGTATTGGGCGGCTTGTATGAGTTTGCCAAAAAGGACGGCTACGTTCCGGCAACCCGGATTGCTGGCATGGCTGATGTGGATTTGCCTTTGGTGGAAGTCGCCATAAATGATCTTGTGGCTCATAACCTGGCGGCAAACTCAGCCCCCGCCGGCGCACCCGGCCTATACCGGATCACCGAACAAGGCGTGGTCCATTGGAAGCACGCCGACTGCAAGCCGCGGTTTAACTAGCGGATTGCCTCGCCCAACTGCTTGATCATCTTCAGTTCTACGCCGCCAGGGAGTCCGCGGCCAATTTGCGGATGCGGGCGACCATGGCGTAGAGGCCGTTGGCCCGGTTGGGGCTGAGGTGCTGTTCGAAGCCCAGTTGGGCGATGATCGGCTTGGCATCCACGGCGAGGATTTCCTGCGCGGTCCGGCCGGAATAGATGGTGAGCAGGATGGCGATCAGGCCGCGCACGATGTGAGCATCGCTGTCGGCGAGAAAGGTGAGCCGGGGCGGTTCCCCCTCCCCCACTTGGGGCTGGATCCAAACTTGGCTGGTGCAGCCGTCCACCTTGGTCTCGGCCGTCTTGGCGCCGTCCTCCATGGGCGGCAATTGCCGCCCCAGGTCGATGACGTAGCGGAAGCGGTCTTCCCAGCTGTCGAGGTACTGGAAATTTTCGATGAGCTCCTCAACTTCCGAAGCGACGGCTTCCGGAGCGACGCTCTGTCCGACTGGATGATGCATTTCGTTCATTTGCGCAACAAGAACTCCCGACCGACCTTAACCCGCGGCTGGCCGTCGTATTCCACGATATCGGCGGTGGCATAGGTCTCCGACCACCTATCAGGCAGATAGCTACCCGTCCCGATCACGTCAATAGGCGCCTTGGCTTCGGCCATGAGTTTGCATTTGGCCGGGTTGAAGCCCGAGGACGCGACGATCTTCACCTTATCGAAGCCCTCCCGGTCCAGGGCCTCCCGCAGGTGCCAAATGGCGGCGGCGGAAACGCCTGGGCCCACCAGATAGCGCAGTTCGGATTCCGAGCGGTAGCCGCGGATGGCCGCCGGCACGTGCCGCTCCAGCACCGCATAGGAACCGGGCGGGTCCAGACCTTCCACGAAACGGCTGCCCGGCGTGTCCAGCCGGACCGACAGCTCGCCCCGGCCGGCCTTGGCGGGAAAGCGCCGGCAGACGGTCAAGGCGTCGGTGACCTCGCGGGCAAAATAGTCCACCAGCACGGTCATGGGCTCGTCGGGGAAAGTTTCGTCGTACATTTCGGCCGCCCGCAGGGTGGAGCCGGCGTAGCCGATGAAGGCATGGGGCATGGTGCCCTTGGCCCGGGCGGCGGGAAAAAAGTGGGCCGTTGCCTCCGTGGCGTTGGCAACAAATCCGGTGGCGCCCACCTTGCGCTGGGCCCGGGCCGAGCCCACCGAGGCCGCGTAGGCCATCAACTGGGCCATTTCCGTCCCGGCGCAGTGACGCGCGTCCATGGCCAGGAAAGCCACGCCGGGCAGGTCCGCGCACATGGTATAGGCGTTGTAGGCGGCCACACAGGCCGGCCCCAGTTTCTGCAGCAGGAGGGTTTCCAGATCCACCAGCTGAGAGAGGGGGCCGGTCACGTAGGCAATGGGCTCGCCGGCACCGACCCAACGCCCTTCCCCGTAGCTTAGGTCGATGTCCACCGCCACGCCGCGGGCCGCGGCCACGTCGCGCAGCCAATCAAAGGCCAGACGGGGCGCGCTCACCACCGGGCGGCGCATGAAAACCGCGTAGGTCACGGGCACGTCGCCGAAGCGCCCCACCGCCTTTTTGGTGCGCACGAAGTAGTGGTCGGTCCAGTCGGCGATTTCCCCGTCGCTTTGCAGCGCCACGCCCAAGGGCGCCTTTACCCGCTCATCAGCGGCGGGATCGGCAAAGCCTTCGGCCGCCTCGGTCGCATTATCGTTGGAGCCGACGGGTGGCGAACGCTTTTCCTTGGGCATCTGGGCCCCCTTTTTTGCCCGATTCCGGGCGGTCTTGAGACGAGCCCGCCCCTTATGAGGCGGCCGGCATGGCCTGCCGATCCTCCTGCCGTGCCAGACGTTCCTCCTTCAAGGCCTCGGAGATGAGGAAGGCCAATTCAAGGGACTGACTGGCGTTCAAGCGCGGATCGCAGTGGGTATGATAGCGGTCGCCCAAGCCTTCCTCGCTGATCGCCTGGGCACCACCGATGCATTCGGTCACGTCCTGGCCGGTCATCTCGAAGTGCACGCCGCCGGCATAGGTCCCCTCGGCCCGGTGAACGGCGAAGAAGTGACGCACTTCGGCCAGAATGCGGTCGAAGGGACGGGTCTTGTAGCCGCTGGACGACTTGATGGTATTGCCGTGCATGGGATCGCAGGACCAAACCACGTTGCGTCCCTCACGCTGCACCGCCCGCACCAGGCGGGGCGCCATCTCCTGCACCTTTTCGTGGCCCATGCGCACGATCAGGGTCAAGCGCCCCGGCTCGTTTTCCGGATTGAGCACGTCGATCAGGCGCAGGAGGTCATCGGTTTCGATGCTCGGGCCGCATTTCAGGCCGATGGGGTTCTCCACACCGCGCATGAATTCCACATGGGCTTCGTCGATGTTGCGGGTCCGGTCACCGATCCAAAGGAAGTGGGCCGAACAGTCGTACCAGCGCCCGGTCAGGCTATCGACCCGGGTCATGGCCTCTTCATAGGGCAGCAGCAAGGCCTCGTGGCTGGTGTAGAAGTCGGTCTCGCGCAGCTCCGGCACCTTTTCCGGCGTCAGGCCGCAGGCCGCCATGAAGGCCACCGCCTCGTCAATACGCCGGGACAGCTCCTCGTAGCGCTGGCCTTGCGGGGAACCGGCCACGAACTCCAGATTCCATTGATGAACCTTTTGCACATCGGCAAAACCGCCCTGGGCGAAGGCGCGCAGCAGATTGAGAGTGGCCGCGGCCTGATGATAGGCCCGCACCAAACGCTCCGGATCGGGCTCCCGATCCTCTTCCTCAAAGCTAATGCCGTTGATGATATCACCGCGGTAGCTGGGCAGCTCCACACCGCCCACCACCTCGGTCGGCGCCGAGCGGGGCTTGGCGAACTGACCGGCCAGGCGCCCCACTTTGACCACGGGGCACGCCGCGCCGAAGGTCAGCGCCACCGCCATTTGCAGCAGCACCCGGAAGGTATCCCGGATGTTGTTGGCATGGAATTCGGCAAAGGATTCCGCGCAGTCGCCGCCTTGCAGCAAAAAGGCCTTGCCCTCGGCCACCTTGCCCAAGCTTTCATAGAGCCTACGCGCCTCACCGGCAAAAACCAGCGGCGGCGCGGCGGCCAAACGGGCTTCTACGTCGGCCAGCTTGGCCTTGTCTTGATAATCGGGCATTTGCCGCGCAGGTTTCTCACGCCATGTTTCAGGCGACCAATTCACGCTTTTCATTTGCCTAGTCGTTCCTGTTATGTCCGGACCCGCCATTCCGCCAGCGACAATAGCCAGCGCGGGCCTGGGACTGTTCAAATTCGGGGTTTTAAAGGTCTTCTTTTAAGTTTTCCACAACAAAAATGAGGCCCAAAGGCCCGTTACTCTAGCAAAACTCCGAGCCCAATAGAACCGTTGAATTTTTACGGGCCGATTTGGGTAGCCGCGACAAGCCCTTAAGCACCCGAACGCTTAAGGGCCCGAGGGCCGCCCGAACCGTCCTATTCCGGATCGGGCAGCGGCTCGCGCATAGTTACGAATTCTTCCGCCGCCGTGGGATGAATGCCCACCGTATGGTCGAATACGTCCTTCGTGGCACCCGCCTTGATAGCGACGGCCATGCCTTGAATGATCTCCGGCGCGTCCAGGCCCACCATGTGGATGCCCAGCACCCGCTGGCTGTCCCGCTGCACGATCATTTTCATCATGGTCTTTTCGTCCCGGCCCGAGAGGGTGTGCTTCAAGGGCTTGAACGTGGAGCGGTAGACGTCAACCCCAGCGCTACCGGCGGCTTCCCTAGCTTGAGCCTCAGTCAAGCCAACGGTGGCCACCGTGGGATGACTGAAGACCGCCGAGGGGATGTCGGCATAGTCCATGGCCGTGGGCTGGCCCCGGAAAAGGGTGTTCACCAGGGCCATGGCCTCGTGGATGGCCACCGGGGTCAGATTAACCCGGTCGGTCACGTCCCCCACCGCGTATATATTGGCCTGACTGGTCTGGGAATAGGCATCCACTTCGATCGCGCCCTTGGATGTGAGGGCCACCCCGGCAGCCTCCAGACCCAGATCCTTGGTGTTGGGTTTACGCCCGGTCGCCGCCATGACCACATCGCAAGCGATCTGGCGGCCGTCGGAAAGACGCACTTTCAGCTCGCCATCCGCCTTTTCAATGCCCTCGATGGTCGTTCCCAGGACCAGATCGATGCCCTTCTTGGCCATCTCCGCACCCAGGGTCTGGCGCACATCCTCGTCAAAACCGCGCAGGACCTGGGGACCCCGATAGACCTGCGTCACCTGACTGCCCAAGCCATTGAAAATACCGGCAAACTCCACCGCGATATAACCGCCGCCATAGACCACGACCCGCTCCGGCAGCTTTTCCAGGTGAAAGCACTCATTGGAGGAGATGGCATGCTCCCAGCCGTCCCCGGGCGGAAACACCGGGTGTCCGCCGGTGGCGATGAGGAACTTGTCGGCGGTGATCTTGCGGTCGCCGATGCGAAGGGTGTGCGGGTCCTCCAAGCGCCCATGGCCGGTGAAGATCTCCACGCCGGCATTGGACAGAAGTTTTTGATAGATGCCCTCCAATCGGTTGATCTCGGCGTCCTTATTGGCGATCAGCTTGCCCCAGTCGAAGCGGGTTTCGCCGAGCTGCCAGCCGAAGCCGGCCGCGTCCTCGAAATCTTCATGAAAGTGGCTGGCATAGGAAAACAGCTTTTTCGGCACGCAGCCGCGGATCACGCAGGTACCGCCGTAGCGGTATTCTTCCACGATGCCGACCCGGGCCCCGGTCCCGGCCGCCATGCGTGCAGCGCGCACGCCGCCCGAGCCGCCGCCGATTACAAAAAGATCAAAATCGTAACTTGCCATTTTTTGCCTCGAAAAACTGGGCCGCCGATCGGGCCGTTAGGAAACATCCGCCACCGCTTTGGTGCGCCTCATACATAGGACAAAATTCGGTTCATTGCAGGGGCTTGGCGGCCTCACATGGTTGTGAGCGCGGGGACGCTAGAAGAAAAAAGGGCCGCGCCGCAACGCTTTATGGGAAGGAAGCACAATTTCACCCGAAGCTCTTCGAAAAAAAACAGATGAAAGTCAGTGAATTACCCCAAATGGTGGTAGCGGCGGATATCTAACTGTGGCCTTTTATTAACCATCAAATTGGCTCGCATGGGGATCTGCCGAAATGAAAAAAATCCTATCTATCAGCACAAGCTCTTTGGCGGTCTTGGCCGGCGCGGCATTACTCGCCGGCGGCGCGCAGGCCGCGAACAACATTTCGGACCTGATTATCTCCGATGGCAGCGACAACAACGACGTGGCCATCGAGCAGAATGGCGACAACAACTATAGTAAGGTGGATATCACCGACTATAGCAGCGAGAACGGCGTTTACGTCACCCAGTACAACGAAGGCAACAGCAGTTACGTTGGCATCGGCGGCGGCAGTACCGGCAATCATATTGAAGTGCTGCAAGAAGGCTATGACTCCTACGCCAATATTTATGTGGACAACGGGTCTTACGATAACTCGGTTTACATCCATCAGGACGCCCACACGAGCAATTCCACCGCCAACATTTATGCTGACTACGCCTACAACAGCTCCGCCGAGATCTACCAGCTGGCGGCCACCAACTCCACGGCCACCATCTATCTCTACGGGGCTGAAAACGACCTGACCATCGTTCAGGAAAACGTGGACGGCGCCAACACCACGCTGGCCAGCTACGGCGACCACAACATTCAGCGGATCGAGCAACGCAACGGCGTGGGCTCCATGGCGCTGCAGGAGGTCTACGGGAATCTTAACGAGACCACGATTCTGCAAGACGGTGACAATCATTACGCCGAACAGGTGGTCTACGGCAACAACAACACCGTCTTTGTTGAGCAGTACGGCAGCGACAACAAATCCTATCAGTCGGTTCATTACGGGGACAACAACAGCCTGACGACCTATCAGAACGGCACGGGCAATCTGTCCTACCAGACCATTTACGGCGGCAACGACAACACCCTCTACACCTATCAAAGCGGTGACGGGCACGAGTCGCACCAGATCATTTCAAACGGCAACAACAACCAGGTTCATACCTATCAATACGGCAGCAACAATTATTCCTCTGTGAACATCGGCGGGTATTCCAACGGCAACACGGTTTCGGTCACCCAATACTAGGGCTGGCCGGACACAGAGATCTAGAACCTGGATCGGATAAACGAAGAGGCGCGCAAGCGCCTCTTCTGATTCGGACCGATCGCGAATTCCCGTCCCGCTTAATCGACAATCTCGGCGGTTTCCGCAAGGACCTCCAGGGCGCGGGAAAACATGTTTTCGCGCACCAGAAGGTAATCCGTGTCGTAGGTAGAGAGGGCAAAAATGGAAATGCCCGCCGCGGCCAAGGGCGCCGTCAGCCGGGCCATGATCCCGGTCAGCGCAAAGTCCAAGGGCCCTTCCACCATGATGGCCCGCCAATCCCGCTCGGCCGTGACGTCAGCCGGCACAACCGACGCCGCGCAGACGATGGAGAGTTCTTCGCCTGTTCGGGTGACGGAGACGAAGTCGCGGGACAAATCCAGCCATGCAGGCAGGGGATCACCGGGGTTCAGGCGGCAGACCGCCAGAACGCCCGGCAAGCTGCTGAGACGAAGGGACATGTGAGACAAGCTCCCAAAAACAAAGGGTGCCGGAGCACACGCCCCAGCACCCGGAAAGTCACGCCCGCCCTTGCCATACTATAAAAGGCAAGGGCCGGGCCCGCCGTGGGGGTTAGACACCGCCCATGCAGAGGTACTTGATCTCGACAAAATCATCCAGGCCGTACTTGGAGCCTTCCCGGCCCACGCCGGATTCCTTGATGCCGCCGAAGGGCGCCACCTCGGTTGAGATGATGCCCGTATTCAGGCCCACGATGCCGCTTTCCAGGCCTTCGCCGACCCGCCAGACACGGCCCAGATCCCGGGCATAGAAGTAAGACGCCAGGCCGAATTCCGTGTCATTGGCCATGGCGATGCCCTCCTCTTCGGTGGAGAAGCGGAACAGAGGGGCCACGGGGCCGAAGGTCTCTTCCTTGGTCACCTTCATGTCGGTGGTGACGCCGGTCAGGACGGTGGGCTGGAAATAGGTGCCGCCCAGATCATGGCGCGAGCCACCGACCGCCACCGAGGCACCCTTGGCCACCGCGTCGGCCACGTGCTCTTCCACCTTTTCCACCGCGGCCATGTCGATCAGGGGACCTTGGGTCACACCATCTTCCATACCGAAGCCCACCTTCAGGCCGCGGACCTTTTCCGCCAGTTTTTCGGCGAAGGCGTCATAGACCCCGTCCTGCACCAGGATCCGGTTGGCGCACACGCAAGTTTGGCCGGTGTTGCGGAACTTGGACATCATGGCGCCTTCCACCGCCGCGTCCAGGTCGGCATCGACGAACACCAGGAAGGGCGCATTGCCGCCCAGTTCCATGGAGACCTTTTTCACCGTGGCCGGCGATG
>JANQKX010000392.1 GCA_028280915.1 Kiloniellaceae bacterium | reverse complement strand
GGGCCGGTTCGGAAAAGACCGAATGCGGCATCCACAAAGCCCGCTGGGCGACGGGAGATCCAGATCTTGGCGCTCAGTCGTAAGCGACACCGGTGAGATAGAGGCCGTGGGCGGGCGCGGTCGGGCCCGCCCGCCGCCGGTCCTTGCCCGCCAGCACCCGGGCGATGTCGTCCGCTTCCCACTTTCCTTGGCCGACCAGGCGCAAGGACCCGGCAATGTTGCGCACCTGGTGGTATAGGAATGAGCGCGCCTCGGCTTCGATGAAAATATCATCGCCAGATCGGGTGACCGTCACCCGATCCATGGTTTTGATCGGCGACTGTGCTTGGCAATCCGCGGCGCGAAAGGCGCTGAAATCGTGCCGGCCGATGAGGTGGGCCGCCGCGGCGTTCATTGCTTCTTCGTCCAGCGGCTGGGGCACGAACCAGGCCCGCCCCAGATCCAAGGCCAAGGGCGCCCGCCGGTTGACGATGTGATAGCGATAGCTGCGGCGCGTGGCGCTGAAGCGGGCGTGGAAGTCCGCCGCAACTTCGACCACGGACAAGACCGCCACCGGATGGGGCTTCAAATGGAAGTTCAAAGCGTCACGGATACGCCCCGCCTCGAACGCCCTGACCAAGTCCAGATGTGCCACCTGGCCGGTCGCGTGCACCCCCGCATCGGTGCGCCCCGAGCCTTGCACTTGCGCCTCTTCGCCGCAAAAGGCGGTGACCGCCGCTTCCAAGGCCCCTTGCACGGAGGGGCCATTGTCCTGCCGCTGCCATCCGACAAAAGGCTGGCCGTCATATTCGATGGTCAGCTTGTAGCGGGTCATGCCAGGCGGTCACCGGCGCCTAGCGGCGTGCCGCGCAGAAAGGCAGCACTGTCCATCACCGCCTTGCCGGGCCGTTGCACCGACGTCAAACGCAGAGCCCCCTGCCCGCAAGCGATCGTCAGGGTGTCGTCCAACACCTCACCCGGCGCCCCCAAGTCCCGCCCCGTCAGATCGGGAACCAAAGATGCCGACTGGATTTTCAAGCGGCTGGGAGGCACATCCTCTCCGCCGGCACGGACGATTTCGCTCCAGGTGCCCGGCCAGGGGGCAAAGGCGCGGATCTGACGCTCCAACGCGACCGCCGGTTGACGCCAGTCCAGGCGGGTTTCGGCTTTGTCTATCTTTTCCGCGTAAAGGACGCCCGTTTCCGGCTGTGTCCGGGCGGCCGGTGCCGTGCCGGCCGCGATGGCCTGCAGAACCTCAACGATCAAGCGGCCGCCAAGCACCGCCAGCTTGTCATGTAGCGATCCGCCGGTTTCGTCCCGGGCAATGGCGGCCTCGCCCGTGACCAGCACGGGGCCGGTGTCCAGCCCCGCGTCCATCTGCATGATCGACACACCGGTGACCTCATCACCAGCCAACAGCGCCCGCTGGATCGGCGCGGCTCCTCGCCAGCGCGGCAACAGGGAAGCATGCACATTGAGGCAGCCATGGGCCGGCGCGCTCAGAATTTCCGGCGGCAGAATCAGGCCATAAGCCGCCACCACCGCCGCGTCGAGGCCAAGCTCCGCGAAAGCCTCTTGTTCGGCGGGATCACGCAAGCTGCGCGGAGTTCGCACCAGCCAGCCGTTTTTTTCCGCATGGGCCTGGACCGGGCTTGGGTGCACGCGATGGCCGCGCCCGGCCGGCCGCGGTGGCTGGCTGTAAACCGCGGCAATCTCGTGGCCCGCCGCCGCCAGGGCAACCAAGGAGGCGACGGCAAAGTCCGGCGTACCCATAAAGGCGATGCGCAAGGTCACCTCCCCTGAAGCTGATTTAGGCCGTGGCGTATTTGGCCAGGGGCCTATGCGCCTTTTTGGCCTTGGTCAGGCGGCGCAGGATCATGCTGCGCTTTAAGGCGGAGATGTGGTCCACGAACAAGATACCTTCCAGGTGGTCAATCTCGTGCTGGATGCAGGTGGCAAGCAGGCCGTCGGCCTCCATTTCCTGCGGGGTGTTGTCCCGGTCCAGATAGCGCAGCTTGATGGCGGCGGGGCGCACCACGTCACTGAAATTCTCCGGCAGGGACAAGCAGCCTTCCTCGTAGCTGGCCACATCATCGGAATGCCACACCACTTCCGGATTGGCGAAAAAGCGGGGATCCCGCTGGTCATCATGGCCCACGTCCACCACGATCACCCGCTTCAAGACCCCGACCTGGGGCGCGGCCAGGCCAATGCCCGGCGCCGCGTACATGGTCTCGAGCATATCGTCCATCAATTGAACGATTTGTGAATCCACCTGCTCGACAGGTTGACACTTCTTTTTCAGGCGCGGGTCGGGCGCGGTAATAATGGGCAGAACGGACATGGGTCTACAGGTAAGCCTTCAAGATCAATCGGTTTTTGTCACGTATCGTGGTCCTTAGGTATGGCGTCCCTTGGCGGGCGTCAAGATTTCCGGCTCTGAGCACCCCCGATCCGGGCGCAAAGCTGGACGGGACTCCGGTTTGATGTTTAGACAAAAGTCATGGAATTGACGGCTTTTGAATGGATCTGGTTTCCGCCCCTCATCCTGGGCCTCTTGGGCGGTGCCTTTGTCGTGCTCTTGTTCCGCCGCGATGGCGGGGGCCAGACACGGGCGGCCCTCGGCATCCTGGCCGGGCGACTTAGCCAGATGGCGCAAAACCAAGCGGCCCAGCAGGCCCGCATGAACGAGCAACTTCAGGCCCAGGAAAGGGCTCTGGCCCGCGCTTTAGAGGAAAGGCTGGGCGACCTTTCCAAACGGGTGGGCGATCAGCTCCACGTGTCCAACGAAAAAAGTCAAAGCGCCCTCACCGATTTGCGCGAGCGCCTGGCGGTCATCGATAAGGCCCAGCAAAACATCACCGAACTTTCCGCTCAGATGGTGAGCCTGCAGGAAATCCTGGCCAACAAGCAAAGCCGGGGCGCCTTTGGGGAGATCCAGTTGCGGGACATCGTGGAGTCGATCCTGCCGCCCTCGGCCTATGATTTTCAGGTGACCATGAGCAACGGCCGCCGGGCCGACTGCTTCCTGCAGCTGCCCAACCCGCCGGGCGGGCTGGCCATCGACGCCAAGTTTCCCCTGGAGAGCTATCAGGCCATGCAGGACGCCGCCGGCGACGAAGCGCGGCAAAAAGCGGCCCGGCGCGCCTTCGCCGCTGACGTGCGCAAGCACATCAAGGACATCGCCGAACGCTACATC
>JANQKX010000554.1 GCA_028280915.1 Kiloniellaceae bacterium | reverse complement strand
CTTCAATCCGGAGACCCAGCGCATCAGCCTGGGCATGAAACAGCTCGAGGCCGACCCCTGGGAGGGCGTGGCCGCCAAGTACCCGATCGGCGCCAAGTTCATGGGCCGGGTCACCAACATCACCGACTACGGCGCCTTCGTGGAGCTGGAAGCGGGTATCGAAGGCCTGGTGCACGTCTCCGAGATGAGCTGGACCAAGAAAAACGTCCATCCGGGCAAGATCGTCTCCACCTCCCAGGAAGTGGAAGTCATGGTCCTGGACGTGGACGAGCAGAAGCGGCGCATCAGCCTGGGTCTGAAGCAGTGCGGCGCCAACCCCTGGGACGCCTTCGTGGAAGCGCACCCGGTGGGCAGCGAGATCGACGGCGAGATCAAGAACATCACCGAGTTCGGTTTGTTCGTGGGACTGCCCGGCGACATCGACGGCATGGTGCACTTCTCCGACCTGGATTGGCATTTGCCCGGCGAGGAAGCGGTCAAGAACCACAGCAAGGGCGATATGGTCCGGGTCAAGGTGCTCGACGTGGACGTGGACAAAGAGCGCATCAGCCTGGGCATCAAACAGCTGGAGGACGATCCCTTCCAGGATGCCGCGCAAAACCTCAAGAAAGGCGCGGTGGTCACCTGCACGGTGCATCAGATCCAGGACAACGGCATCGAGGTTCAGCTCAGCGATGGCGCCCTTGGCTTCATCCGCAAGTCCGAGCTGTCGCGGGACCGCAGCGAACAGCGGCCCGACCGCTTTGCCGTGGGTGAAAAGTTGGATGCGCGCATCACCGCCATCGACACCAAGACCCGCAAGATCACCCTGTCCATCAAGCAGCGTGAGATCGCGGAAGAAAAAGAGGCCGTGGCCGAATACGGTTCCTCGGAATCCGGCGCCAGCCTGGGTGACATCCTGGGGGCTGCCTTCAACAAGGCGGCGCAGCAGCGTCAAGCCGCCGCAGAGGCCGAAGGCTCGGCAGCGGACGGCGACGGCGAGAGCACCGAGGCCGCGGACAAAGACGACAGCAAGTAATCCACAAACATTACTGAGCTGGTTTTCTTGTATGGGGCCTGGCCATCGCGCCGGGCCCCTTTTTTGTATCTCCCCGTCTTCATATCCCCCGCCATCCGCGCCATTGGCGGTGAATCAAAAATTCCTTTGTTCTGAAAGGGTTATCCTTGACGCTCTTCCCCGGCTCTGGCACTTTTAGCAAAGTTGCGTTTTTCAAGGCCCCGGCTCTGGCATTCCAGGAAAAAAGATGCTGTAAAACACGAAACGGGTTGGGGCGACCGTAAACCCTGTTTGGCCAAAATGTAGTCTGTGTTGCCGAATACCAAGGCTTGGTATTAGTCCCTCTCGAGCCAAGAGCGGCATGGGATAGCAAAGATGACGAAATCTGAACTCATTCAACACATCGCCGACCTCAATCCCCATCTCTATCACCGGGATGTGGAACGGATCATCACCACGATCTTTGACGAGATCTCGGCCGCCTTAGCGCGGGGCGATCGGGTGGAGCTTCGCGGCTTCGGGGCCTTTTCCGTAAAGAAGCGCGATGCGCGCGTGGGCCGCAACCCGCGCACGGGCGATGCCGTGCAAGTGGCGGAAAAACACATTCCGTTTTTCAAAACCGGAAAGCAGCTGCGCGAGCGCTTGAACAACCCCCATGAAGAGGCATAAAAGGGCGCACAAGGGGCCGGCACAGTGCGAATGGAAGGATCCGCAATTCGCCGGGCCGCCCGCGGTTACAAAACGCCCGCCGCATTGATGTGCTTCCTTGTCCCGATTGGCCAAGCGATCAAATAAAACAGCGATCAAACAAAAAATCGGACCGACCCGTGAAATACGCTCTTTGGATTCTTTCATTGCCCCTGACCATTGTCGCGGTGGTTTTCGCCCTGACCAATCAGCAGCTGGCCCTGATCAACCTCTGGCCCTTGGGCATCACCTGGGACGGACCGGTCTATTTGATTGTTTTTTTGGCCTTCTTGGTCGGTTTTATTCTGGGTGGACTGGTGGCCTGGGTTTCCGCCGGCAAGACCCGCTCCCGTGCCCGCCATGCCCGCAATCAGGCCCGGCGGCTGGAGCGGGAAAAAACGGTCCTGGAGCAACAAAGCAACCAAGGTCAGGATACCGCGCCGGCCAAGCAAGTTCCCGCCCTGCAAAGTTCATCTTAGGGACCATTTGCCGACCTCGTTTGCCGGGTGTGTCTGCGGGCCTTGCACAATCGTCCTGGGATGACCATAACAGCATTGAAAACAAGGACGGTGCGGCGCCGGCCCTTGCCGGGCGGCGGTAGTCGCTCACGGGTGATCCGCCGGAACGGCAACACCTAAAGGAATGGCAACATTTAAGAGCCCCTTGCCCATGCCAGCTAATGCAAATCCCATTTTTGTTGCCATCGACACCCCCGATCTGACCCGGGCAAGTGCCTTGACCGGCCAACTGCAAGGTCTGGTGGGCGGGGTGAAACTGGGCAAGGAGTTTTTCACCAACCTGGGGCCGCAAGGCGTGACCCAAGCGCGCGGAGATCTGCCGCTGTTTCTGGACCTGAAGTTTCACGATATCCCCAACACGGTCGCCGGGGCCGTGCGCGGCGCGGTGAAGCTGCGGCCAGACCTGCTGACCATCCATGCCGCCGGCGGCCGGGCCATGATGTCCGCCGCCATGGAAGCGGCAAAGGACGCAGCCGATGCCCTTGGGGTGAGGCCGCCGAAAATCGTCGCGGTGACTCTCCTGACCAGTTTGGGCAATGACGATCTGACCGAGATTGGCTTTTCATCGGATTCGGAAGATCAAGTGGTGCGCTTGGCTAGCCTAGCCCAGGACTGCGGCGTGGACGGAGTGGTCTGTTCGCCCCGGGAGATCGAGCGCTTGCGCCGCCTCTGCGGCCCTGACTTTTTCCTGGTGGTACCCGGCATCCGACCGGCCGGGGCGGCGAGCGGCGATCAAAAACGGGTCATGGGCCCCCGAGACGCCCTGGACGCCGGCGCCGACGTCCTGGTCATCGGCCGGCCCATCACCGCGGCGCCCGACCCAAGGGAGGCGGCGCAAAAGATCAATGATGAAATTGCCCGCGCCTGATCGGACATCGACATGAGCCATTTGCCTCCCCAACAAGCGCTGCACGGATTGCCCATCGGCGATACCTTCGCCGCCGCCTATTCCAGCTTGTTCGAAAACATCAAGGAACTGCCCAAGGCCGCCGCCTTGCCCTACCTCCTCAGCATCGCGCTCAGTCTGGCGTTGGCGATGACTTGGCAAAATGAGATCGGGCAAAATGAGATTGGGCAAACCGAAATTGTGCAAAGCGGGAGCGGACAAGACGGGAGCGGGCAAGGCGAGGCCGTGGGCAACCTCATGCCCAGCGGCGGCAGCCTGATCATTTACATCGTCTTGCAGCTGCTGGGCTTTATCCCCTACGTGCTCTTTGCCGTTGCTTGGCACCGCCTGGTACTATTCGGCCCGCAGCGGGCGAAGCCGAGCTTCTTTACGCCCTGGCTGCCCCGTCACACGCGCATGTTAACGCGTCTGATTTTGCTCAATGTCGCCTTGGCCCTGCCGGTCGGCATTATCATCTCCTTTTACCTGCCCGAGCTGGCGGTGGTGGCGGCCCATATGCACGACCCCACCGCCATAGATGAGGAGACGGCCGCCAGTATTGCCACCCTGCTACTTATCATTTTGGTTTACAGCCTTTTTGCCCTCTATGTCTCCTTGCGCCTTAGTTTTATTTTTCCGGCCATTGCCGCCGACGAGACCTATGGCTTCGCCGATTCCTGGCGCCATACAAACGGCCAGGGCCTGCGCTTGATGGTGACCTTCATCGCCATTTCCGTGCCCTTCATGGTGCTCATCGCCATTGTCGACAACGTCTTCGGCAACTTCCTTGTTGACCTGGCGGTTAACTACGTCCTGATCGCGGTTTGGACCGGCTTGTTCTCGACCGCCTTTCGCCATTGCACCGGATGGGTGCCCGACGTTCCGGCGAGCGCGCCGGCGCCCGTCTCACCCTCACCCTTCGACGAATAATACCTACCGACCAATCAAGGAAACCCGGCAACATGGCGGTCCCGGTCAAAATCTGCGGCCTCTCCACCCAAGAGACACTGGATGCCGCCGTGCAAGGCGGCGCGGCCTGGGTGGGATTGAACTTTTATGCGCCCAGCCCCCGCAGCGTCACCCCGGCCCAAGCCGCGGGCTTGACAGCCGCCATGCCTGAAGGCGTCAGCAAGGTCGGCTTGGTGGTCGATGGGGACGACCAGATGTTCGAGACAATCCTGTCCCAGGTGCCGCTCGATTTGCTGCAGCTCCATGGCAGCGAGAGCCCGGAGCGGGTCGCCCAGGTCAAATCCCGTTTCGGTCTGCCGGTGATGAAGGTGATCCAAGTGAGCGGTCCCGAGGATCTGGACACCGCCAGGACCTACGAGGATGTGGCGGACTGCTTCCT
>JANQKX010000545.1 GCA_028280915.1 Kiloniellaceae bacterium | reverse complement strand
GCTGACCTGGTCCACCACAATCATGCCGGCGGATTTGACCGGCCCCGCCTCCCCGCCGCTGGCCAGGGCCGAGCGCAAGGTCACCAATAGCCGCTCGGCAAGGTGTCCCTCCGCCCCTTCAAAGGCCTGCACCATGGCTTGGGGTACCCCATCATTGTGCAAGAGATTGCCGGCGGCGACACAGTCCCGCCCCTCCGCCGTGGCGAAGGTACCCAAGGTATGGGTGCCGGAGTAGCTGGCGGTCCCTCCGTTGCGGTCAACGGCGCTGAGCTGGCGATAGGCCACGTGAGGCGCGGTTTTGACGATCTCGGCCATGGCTTCGGCGGCGCTGGCCCCCGTCGCCATGAGGTCCAAGCCGCGCGCGCCCAGGCTGGGATCGGTGATGTTCTGACTGGCAAAGGCGCCCACACCGGCCCGGGCATAAGCGCAGCGGGCCGCCACGGCGGGCGACGAAGAGGACACGGCCATACCGAACATGCCGGTGGCCGCGCAACGGGCGGCGATGGAAAAGGTCATACCCTATTCTGCCTCATCTTCGGTGATCACCGCAATGATATCGATTTCAACCACCCACTCAGGTCGCGCCAGATGGGGCACGGTCAAGCCGGTAAAGACCGGGTAGACTCCCTTCAGCCAGCGCCCCACAACCTGGTAGACGGTCTCCCGATAGCGAATGTCCGTCAGGTAAATGGTCACCTTGCAGATATGATCCAGCCGGCTGCCGCATTCCTCGAGCAGCAGGGCGATGTTGGCCATGACCTTTTCCGCCTGCCCCGCGGGATCGGCCACGGCCACACTTTCCCGTGTGTCCAGATCCTGGGCAACCTGGCCCCGCAGATAGACGGTGTTGCCCGCCACCACCGCCTGGCACAGGTCGTTGTCCAGGTTTTGCTCCGGATAGGTTTCCTTGGTATTGAATTTGCGGATACGCTTGTGGGCCATGGCTTTGCTCCAAGGTAGGGGGTGGCGCGGTGGCGGCGGTTAACTCATGCGCCTTTGCCGGTCTAACCTAGGCGTTGCGCTTGAAAAGGTAAAATATCAAAATTCGTTATCTTGCATGAAAAATTTCTATTTAAAGGGCCATGACATCCCCTTCATTGTGTCTTTGCGCAAACAGAAGGAAAATTGCGGGCAGGAGGAAAACCATGGAAAGCCCCGAAGCTTTTACCCTGAAGGATTTTCTCGTCGGCCCGGATGCGGCCCAAGCCACTTTGGGCCTTAGTCCATCTTACGCGCAAACCATGACCATGACGGAAGTCTGGGGTTGGGCGGAACGAGCCTTTGGCGCCAATCCGCTGGCAGACATTTCCCTTAGCTACCCACCGCTGTTTGGCCATCCGGATTTAAGGGCGGAAATTCAAAAGGGCTATCCAGGATTGGGCCCTGATCAGATCGTGGTGACGGCGGGCTTGGACGACGCTCTGGCGACCATCGCCCTCGCTTTGGTGGCGCCGGGGGAGCGGGTCATCGTCCACACGCCCTCTTACCAGCCTCATAGATCCACCGCCGCCTGGCGCGGCGCCCAGATCGTACCCTGGCCCGGGCACGAGGCCGATGCCTGGGCGCCGGATTTGGATCAATTGGCGGAACTGCTTCGGCAGCCGACCCGCCTGGTGTTCACCAGCCTGCCGCACAATCCCACCGGCTTTATGCCCGATAAGGCTTTCTTGGCCCGGATGATCGATTTGGTCGAGGCCAGCGGAGCCATCTTGATCGCCGATGAAATTTATTCGGGCCTGCCCGCCGATCAGCCATGGCCGGGGCCCTTGGCCTGCCGTTCCGAGCGGGTCATCTCCTTGCACGGCTTGTCGAAAACCCGTGGCTTGCCGGGCCTGCGCATGGGCTGGCTAGCCAGCAGAAACGACGAAGGCCTGGCGGCCATCAAGGCCCTGCGCAAGCATACCAACAGCTACAACTCGGCGGTCTCGGAAGCCCTGGCCACCGCCATCCTGCGTCACGACGACCAGATCCTGGCCCGCAACACGGAGATTCTGCGGACCAACATGGCCGTCGCCGAAGAATTTTTTCACCGCCACGACAACCTCTTTGCGTGGACCACGCCAAAGGCCGGGGTGAACGGTTTTCCCCGCTGGCACGGACCCGGCAACACCACCGAGCTCAGCCTGCGCCTGCTGCGCGAAGCTCAGTTGCTGGTCGCCCCCAGCACCTATTTCGGCGCCGGCGAACAGCATATGCGTATCGGCTTGGGGCTGCGGAATTTCGCCGAGGGTCTCAATCGCTTGGACAGTTTCCTGGCAAAGATCTAGGCGGACCTCACATGGTCTCCAAAAACCGCACCGGCGCGCCCACCGGCGGACCCGTGAGTTCGCCGTCGCGCATGACCACGTTGCCCCGGATGACCGTCGCCATGGGCCAGCCGGTGATTTGCTTGCCCTCGAAGGGGGACCAGCCGCATTTGGCGGCGAGCCAGTCGGCGGTGACCTCCCGGGTGGTCTTCAAGTCCACCAAGGTCAGATCCGCGTCGTAGCCCAGCGCGATGCGCCCCTTGCCGGCGATGTTGAAGATCCGCTGGGCCCCGGCCGAGGTCAGATCCACCAGACGGGCCAGGCTGAGGCGCCCCTGGCTCATGTGATCCAGGAGCAGGGGCAAAAGGGTCTGCACCCCCGGGATGCCTGACGGTGTCTTGGGATAGGTGCCTGACTTTTCCTCGCGGGTATGGGGCGCATGGTCGGAGCCCACCACGTCGATGAGCCCGTCTTGAACCGCTTGCCACAGGGCCTCGCGATGACGGGCCTCGCGGATCGGCGGGTTCATCTGGGCGAAGGTGCCATGGGTTTCATAACATTCCGGCGCGGCCAGGGTCAGGTGCTGGGGCGTGGCCTCCACGGTGGCGATGTCCCTGTTTTGCGCCA
>JANQKX010000237.1 GCA_028280915.1 Kiloniellaceae bacterium | reverse complement strand
ACCTATGAAGCGGTGGCCCAGACCACGGTGGCGGGCCTGGGCCAGTCCACCTGCATCGGCATCGGCGGCGACCCGGTCAACGGGACCAACTTCATCGATTGCCTGGATGTCTTCCTGGCCGACCCTGAAACCGAAGGCATCATCATGATCGGCGAAATCGGTGGTTCCGCCGAGGAGGATGCGGCCGCGTTTTACAAGGCGTCCAAGGTCAAAAAGCCCATTTGCGGCTTTATCGCGGGTGTGACCGCACCGCCGGGGCGGCGCATGGGGCACGCGGGCGCCATCATCGCCGGCGGCAAAGGCGGCGCCATGGACAAGATCGAGGCCTTGAAATCCGCGGGGTTCTTGGTTGCTGATTCGCCGGCAAGCTTGGGTTCCACCATGCTCGAAGCGATGAAAGCTTAGGTAAAAGCGAGCAAATAGGGAGGCGGCTGAGCCGGGGTCGCTCCGGCAAAGCCGGATCGGACCATGTCGAACCAATCTGCATTTCCATCGGAAAGTGATGCGGCGGCGATTGCCGGCCTCTATCAGCAATACCTAACCGGATCGGGTCAGGTTGACGAGATCTGGGCGAGCTTTTTCAAGGACCTGGACGACGAGGCCAGCAGCCTCTTAAAAAGCCTCAATGGGGTGCCCCAGGTTGCGCCCGCCGCTGTGCCGTCTTCAGGCCAGCAAGGCGGGGGCCAGCAAGGTGCGCCCGCGCAAAGTGGCGGCGGCATGGTGGAGGTGGCGGCCGGGGTCGCCGGCGACACCAGCCTGACCGCCGGCCACCTGCGCGCTGCAACCCTGGATTCCATCCGGGCCTTGATGCTGATCCGGGCCTACCGGGTGCGGGGCCACCTGGAAGCCGATCTGGACCCCCTGGGCCTGAAGCCCATCGAGCGTCATCCCGAATTGGACCCCAAGTCCTATGGCTTCGGCGACGGAGACATGGACCGGCCCATCTTCATCAACGGCGTGCTGGGGCTGGAGACCGCCTCGCTGCGGGAGATCCTGCGCCGGGTGCGCGAGACCTATTGCGGCAAGATCGGCGTGGAGTTCATGCACATCCAGGACCCGGCACAAAAAGCCTGGCTTCAGGAGCGCATCGAGACCATCAACAACCAGCCGGATTTCACCGTCAACGGCAAGCGGGCCATTTTGGAACGATTGACCGCGGCCGAGGTGTTCGAGAATTTCCTGAACAAAAAATACACGGGCACCAAGCGCTTTGGCCTGGACGGCGGTGAATCCTTGATTCCCGCCCTGGAGCAGATCCTCAAGCGGGGCGCCCAATTGGGCCTGAAGGAAGTGGTCGTGGGCATGCCCCACCGGGGGCGCTTGAACGTGCTGGCCAATTTCATGAAAAAGCCCTTCGTGGCGATCTTTTCCGAGTTTCAGGGCGGTGCGTCCAAACCCGATGACGTGGGCGGCTCGGGCGACGTGAAGTATCACCTGGGCACCTCCTCCGACCGGGAGTTCGACGGCAATCTGGTGCATCTGTCCTTGACGGCCACCCCGTCCCACCTGGAGGCGGTGAACCCGGTGGTCGTGGGGAAGGTGCGGGCCAAGCAGGATCAGGGCAAGTACCACGACCGCAAGGCGGTCATGGCCTTGTTGATGCACGGCGACGCGGCCTTCGCCGGCCAGGGCCTGGTGCCGGAGACCTTGGATCTTTCCGAGCTGAAGGGCTACCGCATCGGCGGCACCATCCATTTCGTGGTCAACAACCAGATCGGCTTCACCACCAACCCGATCAACTCCCGCTCGGGGCCCTATTGCTCGGACGTGGCCAAGATCATTCAGGCGCCCATCCTGCACGTGAACGGGGACGATCCGGAAGCGGTGGTGCACGTGGCCCGCATCGCCGCCGAGTTCCGCCAGGAATTCAACAAGGACGTGGTGGTGGATCTGTTCTGTTACCGCCGCTTCGGTCATAACGAAGGGGACGAGCCGGCCTTTACCCAGCCGCTGATGTACAAAAAAATCGCCAAGCATCCCACCACGCGCAAGATTTATGCGGACAAGCTGATCGCGGAAAGCACGGTGACCGGGAGCGAGGCGGATCAACTGGTGGACGGCTGGCATAACAAACTGGAAAACGATTTCCAGGCGGCCTCCAACTACAAGGTCAACAAAGCGGACTGGCTGGAGGGGGCCTGGTCCGGTTTTGCCGCCGTGAAGGGATTCGATGCCCGTCGCGGTGTCACCGAAGTCCCCATGGAGTCCTTGCAGGAAATCGGTGCCGCTCTGACCCGCGTGCCCGCCAATTTCAACCTCAACCGCAAGATCGCCCGCCAAGTGGAGACCAAGCGCAAATCCATTGAAGGGGGCGAGGGCATCGATTGGGCGACGGCCGAGGCGCTGGCCTTCGGCAGTCTGCTGCTGGAGGGCCATCCGGTGCGCCTCTCCGGCCAGGACTGCAACCGGGGCACTTTTTCCCAACGGCACGCGGCTTGGATCGATCAGGAAAACGAGCGCCGCTATAAGCCCCTGAACCACATTCGCGATCAGCAGGAGCGGGCGGAGATCGTGGACTCGCCCTTGAGCGAGCTGGCGGTCCTGGGCTTTGAGTACGGCTACTCCCTGGCCGAGCCCAATGCCTTGGTGCTGTGGGAGGCCCAGTTCGGCGATTTTGTCAACGGCGCGCAGATCATCATCGATCAGTTCATCACCTCGGGCGAATACAAGTGGCTGCGCATGTCGGGCATCGTCATGCTCTTGCCCCATGGTTTCGAGGGCCAGGGGCCGGAACATTCCTCGGCGCGCATGGAACGTTTCCTGCAGCTGTGCGGCGAGGACAACATTCAAGTGGTCAACTGTACGACGCCGGCCAACTATTTCCACGTCCTGCGGCGGCAGATCGTGCGGGATTTCCGCAAACCCCTGGTGATCTTCACGCCGAAATCATTGCTGCGGCACAAGAAGTGCGTTTCCAAGCTGGAGGATTTCGGACCGGGCTCGACCTTCCACCGGGTGCTTTACTGCGACCAGATCCCAGGGCCCAAAGAAGAGGCCAAACAGGTCGTACTTTGCACCGGAAAGGTCTATTATGACCTCTTGGAGGAACGGGAAAAACGGGGCATCACCAACATCCACTTCATCCGCTTGGAGCAGATCTATCCCTTCCCGGCGGATGCGCTGGCCATTGAGCTGGAGCCCTATAAACATTGCGATATCGTTTGGTGTCAGGAAGAGCCGCGAAACATGGGAGCTTGGCCCTTTGCCTCAACCTTTATCGAAGAAGTGGCCGAGGAGATCGGCATGGAGCACCCGCGGCCCCGTTACACGGGGCGCAAGTCAGCGGGGTCCCCGGCCACTGGCCTGGCACGCCAGCATCAAAAAGAGCAGGCTGAATTAATTGATGATGCCTTGACCCTGGGCAAAAAAGCCCTGTCACGGATTCAAACACGCAAAGCCGAAGAAGCAAAGGCCCAGGCACGGGCTCGGCGCTAGGCCAATTGGAATAAACTGGTAAATGGGGCGGTAGGCAAGATGGCGACAGACATTGTGGTCCCCACGTTAGGGGAATCGGTTAGCGAAGCGACCGTAGCACGTTGGTTGAAAGGTCAAGGTGAAGCCGTCGTTGTGGACGAAGCTTTGGTGGAGTTGGAAACCGACAAGGTGACGCTGGAGGTGAACGCCGCCGAAGCCGGGGTCTTGAGCGAGATCATCGCCGCCGAAGGGGCCAACGTGGAAGTGGGCGCCTTGCTGGGGCGCATCGCCAACGGAGAAGCCGTCGCCGCCCCGCCGGCCGCGCCCGCAGAGACCGCGCCAGTAGAGGCTGCGCCCGCTCAGGCCGCACCGGTGGAGACCGCGCCGCCGCCTGCCCCGGCAGAGCCCGCACCGGCGCCGGCGGCCGCTGGTGGCGAAGCCGTCGACATCGTGGTGCCCACCCTGGGCGAGTCCGTGAGCGAAGCAACCGTGGCCCGCTGGATGAAAA
>JANQKX010000215.1 GCA_028280915.1 Kiloniellaceae bacterium | reverse complement strand
ACGTCAACGACGGCAGCCGGGACCGATCTCTGGAGATCTTGCTGCGCTTGCGCAACGAAGACCCCCGTGTCGGGGTGATCGACCTGAGCCGCAACTTCGGCAAGGAAGCGGCGATGACCGCCGGTTTGGACGCGGCCAACGGCGATGCGGTCATCATCATCGACGCGGATTTGCAAGACCCGCCCGAATTGATCCCCCAACTGATCGCGCCCTGGGAGAAGGTAGAGGCGGACGTGGTCTATGCCCAGCGGCGCAGCCGGGCCGGAGAGACCTGGTTGAAGAAGGCCACGGCCAGCGCCTTTTACCGGGTCATGGAACGTTTCGGGCGGACCAAGATTCCGCCGGATACAGGCGATTTCCGTCTGCTCAGCCGGCGGGCCAAGGACGATCTTCTGCGCCTGCGCGAGCAGCACCGTTTCATGAAAGGCCTTTACGCCTGGATCGGCTACAAACAGGTGCCCGTGATCTATGACCGGGACCCGCGCCATGCCGGCAAGAGCAAATGGAACTATTTGAGCCTGATCGAGTTTGCCCTGGACGCCATCACCGGCGCGACCATCGCCCCGTTGAAACTGGCAACCTTTCTCGGATTGGCCACGGGCATGGCGGCGATGATCTTCGGCCTGGTCGTCATCTACAAGACCTTGGTCTACGGCAATCCGGTGGACGGCTATCCTTCCCTCATGGTGGTCATTTTGTTTCTGGGCGGCATACAACTCATGACCTTGGGGATTTTGGGCGAGTACATCGGGCGTATCTCCAACGAGTCCAAGCAACGCCCTTTGTATCTGGTCAAAACCCACCTTCCCGCGCGGGACGCACCGGCGCCCGCGACAGAAGACGAACAGCCTCAGGTCAAGGTCGTTAAGTGATCACCTTTTTGACGCGCCACCCTTTCGGGGTGCTGCTCGCGATGACCGTGCTGCATGTCTTGCTGTGGACCTTGGTGCCGAGCCTGGTTAACCCGAGCCTGCCCCTGGACGTCATCGAAGGCCTGAATTGGGGGCGCAGCTGGCAGTGGGGTTATTATAAGCACCCGCCCTTGTCCCCTTGGCTGATGGACATGGCCTCCGCCATCGACCGGACCGCCGATTGGCCCCTTTACCTGCTGAGCGGCCTTTCGGTGGCTGCCGCCTTTTGGGCCCTATGGCTCTTGGCGCGGGATTTTTTGCCCGAGCCCTGGGCGATCATGTCTGTCCTGCTTTTGCCGGGAATCTACTACTACAACTTCACCAGCCCTGAGTTTAACGCCAATTTGGTCCTGCTGCCCTTATGGGCCTGGACCATGCTGTTGTTCTGGCGGGCGATCCGGAGAGACAATTTGTCCCACTGGGCCCTGGCGGGCGGGCTTGCCGGACTGTGCATGCTGGGCAAGTATTTCAGCATTTTCCTTTTTGTTCCCATGGTCGCCCTGTTGCTGACCTCCCCCTATCGTCCTTTGTGGCGACGTCCCGGGCCTTATCTTGCCCTTTTGGCGTCCCTATTGGTTTTCGCCCCGCACCTTCAGTGGATGGCAGCCGCCGATTTTGTCACCGTCTCTTACGGCCTAAACCGGTCGAACGGCGCCGAGCTGCCTTGGTGGCAGGCTCACCTGATCGCGCCAATGAAGTTTTTCGCGACACAGATCATGGCGGTCTTGCCCCTCGCCTTGTTGTTTTTATGTTTGGGCAGGCCGCGCCCCATCTTTTTAGGTAAGGCGAAGGGGGCCGAGACGGCGGTCAAGGAACAGGGCCTGTTTCTCCTTTTCGTAGGACTTGGTCCTCTTCTGGCCGTGGTCGGGTTTGCCGCATGTGGCGGATTTCAACTCCGCGCCATGTGGGGCACGCCCCTTCTCCTACTGACGGGCCTGATGGTCTGCTGGTGGCTGCGCCCTAAGCTCTCGGAACAGGGGCTGCGACGCTTCGCCGCCGGCTGGATCTTTGTATTTTTGCTCGCACCCGCTGCCTACGCCGCCATGACCTATTGGAGCCCCGCTCTGACCGGCGAGGGCAAGCGGGTTCACCTGGCCGGGCGGACGCTTGCGGAAATGGTCACCGCGCAATGGCACGCCGCATTCCACCGCCCACTCACCATCGTGGTGGGCGATCCTTGGGGGGCGGGCAACGTGGCCCACTATTCCCCCGACCAGCCCATGATCCTGATCGACGGCCGCTTCAAGTACTCGCCGTGGATTAGTCCAAAGATGATCGTGGCGGAGGGCGCGGTTTTCCTATGGCCTATCCGGCCCTGGCAAGATCCTGAGAAGGCAAGCAATCGCGTCCCCTACTTGAAGGGGATCCGGAAGAACCGGGCCTCTTGCCTGAAAATCCAGCCGCCGATCCAGGTGCCCTATCAGACCAATGTGCCGGTCCGCGAACACCTTTACGGCTGGGCCATCCTGGCGCCAAAGGATGCCTGCTGAGGAGCGAGCGGTCCCGATCTAAGCCTCGATGGCGCGAAGAAGGGCTTTGTTTTGCCGCGCCACGGCCTGCTTATAGTCCTCTAGGGACATGTCCTCATAACGGGCCAGGTCATAGAACTGATTGTTCATGGAGTGAAAAAACATCTCTCCCACGTCGCGGGGCACAACGGATTCCCTGAGCCGCCCAAGCGCGTGCAAGCGCTCCAGCATGCGGCACACCTGGTCCAATATCTTGGTATCCAATGCGTTGTAGCGCCGGCCGCTCAAGGATTGCGGCTGGGTGATGGATTGGGCCATGGCCCGGCCCCACATTTCCCGACTGAGATGATCCAAGCATTGATCCAGGTAGGAAAACAGCAAGCCGTTTATGGCCGCCTCCACGGACTTGGGCGGCGCCTCGACCAGCGCGGCGCCTTCATCCACCATCTTGTCCACGGCACGGGCGACAATGGCGGTGAGTAGGTCTCCCTTGGAGGAAAAATAGTTATAGAGGGTGCCGACGGAAACCTCCGCCTCGGCAGCGATCTCCTCCATCTTGACGGACTCGTAGCCGCGGGCGCGGAACAGACCCGTCGCCACCTCCATGATCCGGCGGTCCCGATTGATTTTTTGCTTTTGGCGCAAACCTGCCATCCGCCGCTCCCCACAGATCTCATCACGGAACTTGCGCAGTTCTCGTAGGGCTCAAGGTAGCTTGACGAGATTTAAAATCAATTCATTTTTAACATTGACACGAAAAATGAATTGGTTCAGTTTTATTTCAATCCCTGTTTATCTGACATATTCAATCAATCAAAAAAGGGATCGGTCCGGTGGCGGACTCTTTGCCGGAAGGTGGCAAAACACAAACCGGGCAGGCTATCGGTGATGCAATCAACCAGGAATGGAGACGAACAATGAACCACGAGAGATCCTTGAAGGCGCGGCCCTCCTCCAGCCGTCGGTCGGTCCTTCTCGGCGGCATGGCCATGGTCCTTGCCGGCCATCTTACCCTTCAACCCGCCGCCGCGGCGGATGAGTTGAACGCCTTGGTGTGGTGCGACCACACCGACCCGGCCTTGATCGAGCCCTTTGAACAAGAGCACGGCGTCAAGGTCAATCTGAAGGACTACGAGGGTACGGGGACAGCCCTGTCCTTGATCGAGCAGTCCCAACCGGGGGACTGGGACGTGTTTGTCGTTGACGGCGTGGACGTGCCCCGCGTAGTGGAAGCCGGGATCTTGGCGCCTCTGCCCGAGGACAGCCTGCCGACGGCCGATCTCTTCCCCGGCATCGAGATGCCGGAGCGTCACACCATCGACGGCAAGACCTATGCGATTACCGAAAAGTTCGGCTACAACACCATCTCCTACAACAAGGAAAACGTCGACCCGGCGGACATGCAGGACATGGCCATCATTTGGTCCGACAAGTACAAGGATCAGATCGCCATTTACGACTACTACCTGCCGATCATCGGCATGGTGGCCGTCGGCCTGGGCAAAAAGACCTCGGACCTGACCGAGGCCGACCTTCCCGAAATCCGCGAAAAGCTGTTTGAAATGAAGTCGGTTTCCAGCCAAGTGGGTGAAGTGGTGTCCAGCCAGACCGCTATCGCCACAGGTGAGGTAGATGTTTTGGTGGGCGGCGGCGAATGGGTCACCGCCGGGCTGCAGGCCGAGTTGCCCCAGCTGGATTGGACCATTCCCGATCAAGGCGGCATCATGTGGTCCCAGTCCATCGGAGTCTTCGCCGATTCCGAGCGCAAGGACCTGGCCAACAAGTTCGTACAATACATTATGAGCCCAGAAGGCCAGGCCCGCTTGGCCACCTCGTCGTGTTACTGGGCCATGCCCGCCAATTCCAAGGCCGGCGAGGTTCTCACCGACCAGCAAAAGCAGGCGCTGCGCTGGGATGATCAGGAAGGCTTCCTCGCCCGGGCCCAGCCCTATCCGGCGCCGGACGCGGCCCTTGATCAAAAAATGCAGGACATGTGGATCGAGTTCCTGCAGCACTAAAATCCATCAGGGAAGGCGGCATGTCCGGGCAGGCCAGCATATTGGAGCGGGACCGGGCCAAGGCCTGGACCTTTGTCCTGCCGGCCTTGTTATGGACGGTCGCCTTTTTCCTGGTGCCCTTTGTCGTGATGGCGGTCACAAGCCTGTGGCAAAGGGTTGGCAAGGACATCATCCACACCTGGAACCTGGACAACTACCTGGCCTTTTTCCAGAAGTCCCATTTTATCCAGGCCCTGATGAACTCATTGGAGGTGACGGTCCTGGTCACCGTCATCTCCATCGCCCTCGCCTATCCCCTGGCCTGGATCATCGCCGAGCGGGTGCCGAAGCGCTGGCAGCGCCTGGCTCTCATCTTGGCCATCCTGCCCTTTTGGACGTCCTACGTGGTGCGCTCCTATGCCTGGCTGCTGGTGTTCGCCAAGAACGGCGTTCTCAATCAGACCTTGGTGGGCCTCGGGATCATCGATGTGCCCTGGGAGTTGGTCGCCACCCGCACCGCGACCGTGATCGGTTTCGTGCATTTTTTCGTCATGCTGCTCACCTTGACTATCTACGCCAATCTGGTTCAACTGTCCCCTAATTATCGGCGGGCGGCGGCGGATCTAGGCGCGGGTCCTGTTCAGACTTTTATCTTTGTCATTCTGCCGCTGACCTTGCCCGGTGTGATGGTCGGTGCTTTCCTGACTTTCGTTCTGTGCATCGGCGATTACATCACGCCGCAGATCCTGGGCGGCAACAATGAGTTGGTGCTGCCCCAGGTGATCATGCTGCAGATCGGCCGCAGCGCCAATTTCCCCACCGCCGCCGCCCTGTCGATCATCCTGATGATCGTGGTGACCGTGGTTTACTTGCTCTGCGCCCGTTGGTTAAAGCTGGAGCGGGCCTAGCCATGGGCAAACCCACCCGGATCGCCAGCTGGGTCTATCTGGCCCTCATGTACGGCTTTATCTTCCTGCCCGTGGTGAGTCTGGTTCTCTTTTCCTTTCAAGACGGCCGCTTCCCCATTCCGCCCTTTAAGGGCTTTTCCCTGAAATGGTACGACGCCGTCTTCAGCGACGGAAACCTGACCTCGGCCCTGACCAACTCCATTTTGGTGGCCGTGGTCTCCTCGGCGGTGGCCTGCCTGCTGGGTTTTCTGGCGGCCTACGGCCTGGCGCGCTATAAATTGCCGGGCTCGGCCTTCCAGCGCATCTTGATCACCGCGCCGCTCATGGTCAGCTATTTGATCATCGGCTTGGGGCTGCTGATGACCTTCAACGCCATCGGCGTGTCCCGCTCCCTCTTCACCGTGGGCATCGGGCATGTGGTGATCAACATGCCCCTGTGCTTTGCCATCATCTACGGCTCCATGGGCGACCACCAGGTCAACATCGAACGGGCGGCCCGGGACCTGGGCGCCAGGGACTGGCAGGTCATGGTGCTGATCACCACGCCCATGCTCATGCCCGCCATCATCGCCGCTTATTTCTTGTCCCTGACCTTTTCCTGGGACGAGTTTATCATCGCCTTCCTCCTCTCCCGCTTCGAGGTGACTTTGCCGGTCGAGATCTGGAGCCTGCTGCGCTCGGGCCTCAATCCCAAAACCAATGCGGTGGGCAGCGTGGTCTTCCTCATTTCCGTCATCCTCATTTTGCTGCTGGAACTCCTCGTCTTTCGCCGGAGCCAAAAACCATGACCGCCCCTGTGGAATTTCGCGCCATCACCCACCGCTTCGGCGACTTCACCGCGTTGAGGGACATCAATCTGCGCATTGACGCGGGCAAGTTCGCCGTTCTCTTGGGGCCCTCAGGCTGCGGTAAGACCACCCTCTTGACCCTGCTGGGGGGCTTCTTGAGCCCCAGCCAGGGCCGTATTCTGATCGGCGATCAGGACGTGACGGACTGGCCGCCCCGGCGGCGCCCCACCACCACCATGTTTCAGGATTATGCCCTCTTCCCCCACATGAGCCTGGGCGCCAACGTGGGTTTCGGCTTGCGCATGCGCGGCGTCAATCGCCGGGATCGGGATCAGCGGGCGCAAGAGATGCTGAGCCTGGTGGGCCTGGGCGGCGCGGCGGACAAAAAGCCCCACGAGCTGTCCGGCGGTCAGCGCCAGCGGGTCGCGCTCGCCCGGGCCTTGGCGGTAGAGCCGGACGTCTTGCTGCTCGACGAGCCTCTGGGCGCCCTGGATCTAAAACTGCGCCGCCAAATGCAGGACGAACTGAAAGCCATTCAGCGCCGGGTCGGCACCACCTTCGTACATGTGACCCACGACCAGGAAGAAGCCATGGCCATCGCCGATGAGATCATCGTGATGAACAGCGGGGTGATCGAGGATAAGGGCAGCCCGGATAAGATCTACCTTCGGCCCGGCTCGGTCTTTGCCGCCGGTTTCATGGGTGAAATCAACATGCTGCCTGGCACCATCCAATCGGTAAGCGACGAGACGCTGGCCGTGGAAACCGATCTGGGTCTCTACACCCTCCCCGCCTCGGCCATGGCGGCGCCGTCAAGCGGGCCAGGCACGTCGGTGAGGCTCGGTATTCGCCCGGAGCACTTCCGCGGAGATGGGGTGTCTGATGGGCAGAATGGCGGGCTGTTGGACCTGGGCCAGGCCACGGTGATTGACAACACCTTTTTCGGGACCCACCAACGCTGCCATCTGGCACCGCTCCGGGCCTCGCTGCCGCCTCTCGTGGCCCATTTGCCGCAGACCGCCCAACTGTCCTCGGGGCAATCCATCGACCTCATGGTTGACCCCCGCTCGGTGGTGATACTATCCGACTAGCGGGATCTTCACGTTATGGAAAAGGACGGACGCCCATGACTCTCGACATCGCCCGCGCGGAACAGTGGTACCGGACGGAACGGCGCGCCGACGATATCACCTATATCTGCGAGCCCTTCATCAAGGAATTCTATCGCTGCAATATCTGGCATGTGCGGGGCCGGGAACGGGACATGCTGGTGGATAGCGGCATGGGCGTGGTCAGCCTTAAGACCCATGTGTCCCTGGTAACGGAAAAAGCCTGCTTGGCGGTGGCGAGCCATACCCACTTTGACCATATCGGCTGCCACCACGAATTCACGGAGCGCCTGATCCACCCGGCCGAGGCTGACATTCTGGCCCAGCCCAGCCGGGCCGCCACCTTGGCCGACCCCTATGTCACCGACGATATCTTTACCCGATTACCGCCGGGCGACTATCTGTCTTCCCGCTATGCCGTGCCCGCGGCCCCCGCGACCCGCTTGGTGGAGGACGGCGATATCGTCGATCTTGGCGACCGCCATTTTGAGGTGATCCACACACCCGGTCATTCTCCGGGCGGCATCGCCCTCTGGGAAGCGACGACCCAGACCCTATTTTCCGGGGACATCGTTTACGACGGCCCCCTGATCGAGGATACTTATCATTCCGATGCCGCCGACTATCTGGCCAGCATGAAGCGTTTACTGGAATTGCCCGTCCGGATCGTGCACGGCGGGCACTTCGCCAGCTATGGGGCCGAGCGTCACCGAGCCATCATCCGGGCCTGGCTCGATGAAAAGGAAAATTCCTAAATTAGGCGCGTGCCCACCAAGCGGACGATGAGAAACAGCCCGACCGCAACCAGCACAAAGGATAAAAATGTGCTCAAGAGTTGCCGCGGCACCCGATGGGCCAAGCGGGCGCCCAAGGCCGCGCCCGTCATCAGAGCGGCGGCCAGCACAAGCGCCACCTGCCAATCCAGCTCTCCATAGGTGAGGTTGCCGATCGTGGCCAGGCTGGCGATGGGAAACTGAATGGCTTGGCTCAGGCCCACCGCGGTGAGGGCGGGAAAGCCCAGCCAAACGGAGATGGGTACCAATAGCAACGGTCCTCCGGTCCCGGTCATGGCCGAGCCCAGTCCGGTCACCGCGCCCAAGCAAACAAGGGCGAGAGGATGGAACCGGGGCTCTTTTTCCGCGCGGGACGCCTTGGATTGGCGCAAGGCATTGACACCCGCGAATACGATCAGCAAGGCGATCAAAAACTCCAGCCAGATACCCGGGGTCACCGAAACCGCCGCCGCGCCCACAAAGGCCGCCGGCGCCGCCCCCAGCACCAGCCATCCGGCGGTTTTCCATTTGATGGAGCCGTGGCGGGCATAAACCACCGCCCCCATGGTGCCGGCGAAGATGTAGGCGAACATGGCCACGGCGATGGCGCCATGGACCGGCATGCCGAAAAAGTAGGCCATGCAGGGCACCAAGAGCACCCCGCCGATGCCAACTCCGCCGATCAAGATACCCACACCCAATCCCAGGGCAATGAAGCCGAACAGAGCCAGTCCGGTCATCATCGGCCCGCCGCCATGGAGATTAAGGCCCGGCCAAAAGGCACAGCAGAATGGAGCATAATACGGTTTCGGGGTGGATCGATTAGATGTCCTCAGCTCTTGTCTTTAACGGCTTCGGAGGGCGTGGTCAATCCACCGCGATAAGGCGCTGTCCGTCGACGAAGACCTGGTGCCAAGCCAGGATTTTTTGGGATTGACGCAAGCCGGTCGGCCAGAAGGGGTCGCTCCGGATCAATCGCTCCACCGTTGCCCGGTCGTCGCAAGTCACGACCCACAAGCCGCCGGCAATGGCCCCGGTTTCCTCCGCCAGAGGGCCCGCGGCCCTCACCTGATCCTGATGCTGTTCCAAGAACGCCGAATGATCCGGCATATGAGCCTTGCGCAAGCCGGCGGGCGCCGCCGGATTGTCTTCGAATAGAACCACAAAAACCTTATCCCGCGTATCCATTTTCACGCTTCCTTCTCAGTCATGTGAGATGAGCAACATGCCACTGCAGTTTCGCGTATTGAACTTGCAATTTTTCAGAAATAATCTGCAAAAATGCGGAATTTGAACTGGAACGATCTGCGCTTCCTGTTGGCCCTTCATCGCAGCGGCACCTATTCGGAAGCCGGGCGTCAATTAGGCGTGGACGACACCACGGTCTCACGCCGGATCAAGGTCTTGGAAAGGGTGACGGGAACGACGCTCTTCCTGCGGCGGCCCGATCATTCTTTGGAACTCACACCCTTGGGCCAGGAAATCGCCGACCGGGCGGAAGCCATGGAGCGCGCGACGGACGCCATCGCAGAGAGCCTCGGCGCGGCGGAAAAACAGGTGCGGGGAACGGTGCGGCTGACCGCCGTGCCCCTGGTGGTCAACCGGGTTCTGATCCCGGCCTTGCCGTCCTTTTTGGCCGCACACCCCGGCCTGACCGTCGAGCTCACCCCCGATGCCCGGGATTTAAGCCTCACCCGTCGGGAAGCCGATTTGGCCCTGCGCTTGGCCCGTCCGAAGGTGGGGGGCGGCGACGTCTTGGCCCAGCGCATCGGCAGGCTCAGCTACGCGGCTTTCTACGCCGCCAATCTGAAACAGCAACAAGCCGAGTCGTTGCCCTGGATCACTTACGACGACGGCATGGCCCATCTCCCTCACGCCCGCTGGCTGGCTCAGCGGGCCAAACGCGCCACGGAACAAGCAAGCAATCTGAGAGTCAGTGACGGAGAAAGCGCCCTGGAAGCCGCCGTCCAAGGCTTGGGCAAGACCTTGGCGCCTAGCATCGTCGGTGCGGCGGACGGACGCCTCAAAGCCTGGCCCCTGCGCGACGGCACCGTTCCACCCCAACGAGAGGTCTGGCTTTTGTCACATGCCGCGCAACGAGAGCTGACCAGCATCCGCACCGTCATCGACTGGCTCAAATCAATCCGCTGGGCCTAAGGTTCCCGATCTAATCAGCCCTCGTCGGCGCAGATGACGCTGCCGTCCGCCGCCATGGCCGTCACCTCATCGTCGGAAAAGCCCGCTTCCAGCAAGACCGCGCGGGTGTGCTGGCCGAACAGGGGCGCCGGCCGGCGCACCCCGCCGGGGGTACCATGGAACTTCACGGGGGCACCGATGGTTTTGACCTGACCGGCCTTGGGGTGTTCGGTTTCCACCACCATGTCACGGGCGAGGGTTTGCGGATCGCGCTGCATCTGATCGATGGAGAGCACCGGACCCGCAGGCACGCCGGCGGTCTCCAAGGCGTCGATCCAGGCCGCGGTCGTCTTGGTCTGGAAGTATTCGGTCAAGACCACTTCCAGCACATCCAAGTTGGCCATGCGGTCCTGGTTGCTGGCAAAGCGCGGATCCTGCGCCAAATGGGGCGCGCCGATCACGGCCAGGGTACGTTCCCAGTTGGCTTGGTTGGCCGCCCCCAGGTTGAGCCAGCCGTCGGCGGTGCGAAAGGCCTGATAGGGCGCGTTCAAGGGATGGGCCGAGCCCATGGGACCGGGGGAAACCCCCGTGGCCAGGCAAATGGCCGACTGCCAATAGGTTTGGGTGATGCCCGCCTCGAAGAGAGAGGTGTCGACCCGCTGGCCCTCCCCGGTTTTCAGCTTGTGGGCATAGGCGGCGGCGCAGCCCATGGCGGCCAGGATGCCGGCGGTGATATCGGAAACCGGCGCGCCGACCTTGACCGGCGGGCGGCCCGGCCCCTCCCCCGTGATGGACATCAGGCCGGACATGCCCTGGGCGATCAGGTCAAAACCGCCCTTTGTCGCGTAGGGGCCGGTACGGCCGAAGCCGGAGATTTCGCAATAAATCAGCCCAGGATTGATCTTGCGCAGCTCGTCATAACCCAGGCCCAGGCGGGCCATGGTATCGTGGCGGTAGTTCTCGATCAGGCAATCGGTCTCCCGCACCAAGGCCAGGAAGGCCTCCTTGCCGCGGGGCTTTTTCAGGTCCAACGCAATGCCCCGTTTATTGCGGTTCATCATCATGAAGGCGGCGGATTCGCCATGGATGTCCGGCGGCAGAAAACGGCGGGAGTCGTCACCACCGTTGACCTTTTCCAGTTTGATGACCTCCGCGCCCATGTCCGCCAGCATGAGGCCGCAAGCGGGCCCCGCCATGATGTGGGCCAGCTCCAGCACTCGCATACCGGCCAAGGGGCCGGGACTGGTTTTTTCTTCTACCGCTTTTGTCATTTGCCCTGCCATACCGGGGGCCGTTTGGCCAAGAAGGCTTCCAGCCCCTCGCGAAAGTCGGCACTGGTGTAACACAAAGAAACAAGATCGGCGTCATCGCCGCCGGTTTGGTATTGGCGCAGGCGGCGCAGGCCCGTTTTGGTCGCTTGCACGGTGAGCGGGGCGTGCCCGGCGATGGTGTGGGCCAACTCGATGGCCCGGGGCAAGACCGAATAGGAATCTTCCACCAGCTCGGTGATCAGGGAGATGGCCTGGGCCTCTTCCGCTTCCACCAAGCGGGCGGTCAGCACCAGTTCCCGGGTGCGGGCCGATCCGATCAAGACCGACAGCCGGGCCAAGGTCGCGATGGATAGGCAGTTGCCCAGGGTGCGGGCCATGGGCAGCCCGAACTTCAAATCGTAAGACGCGATACGCAGGTCGCAGGTGGCGGCAATGGCGGCCCCGCCGCCCGTGCAGGCGCCGGTGATGGCCGCGATGGTGGGCAGGGGGCAACTCTCCAGCGCGTCCAAGACCGAATCGATGCGGGCCTCATAGGCCAGCGCATCCTCGGCGCCGGAGAACGACCGGAACTGGGCAATGTCCGTGCCCGCCGCGAAGGCCTTACCGCCTGCGCCCGTTACCACAATGGCCTTGACCTCTCCGCCGCGCACGGCCTCCTCGCACAAACGCACCAAGCCCTCATACATCGCGAAGGTCAACGCATTGCGTGTCTTGGGCCGGTTAAAGGTGATGACACCCACGGCCTCTTCCCGATGGAACAGGATTTCCGGCTCGGGCGCCGCGGACTCTTGGGCGGATTCGGTCATGGGATGTGTCTCCTAGCGGTAGAACAGCTCGACCAGGAACATGGGGACCACGGGCACATAAGTACAGATGATAAGCACCGTCAACAGAACCGCGACAAAATAGACGTTGACCTTGGACACCTCCCAGATACTGGACTTGGCGATGGAGCAGGCCGTGATCAGAACCGAGGCGACCGGCGGCGTTTGCTGACCGATGGCCAGGTTCAAGGTCACGATCAGGCCGAAGTGAACCGGATCGATGCCCACTTGCTGGATCAGGGGAATGACGATCGGAATGACCAGGATGATCGCCGCCACCGAGTGCAGGAAAAACCCGACGACCAAAAAGAAGAAGTTCAAGATCAGCAGGATCAGGTATTTGTTGTCGGTGACCGACAGCAGCTGCTGGGCCAGTTCCTGGGGCAGCTGCGCCCGGGTCAAGAAGCCGCCCATCAGGACCGAGGCGGCCACCAGCAGCATCACCACCGCGGTCTGCATACCCCCATCCAGCATGGTGGCGCGCAGGCGTTTCAGGTTGATTTCACGGTACCACAGGCCGATCAAAAAGGCCGCCAGCACCGCCAAGCCAGCCGCTTCCGTGGCGGTCACGTAGCCGCCGAAGATGCCGCCCAGGATGATGACCGGCAGGGCAAAGGTGGGCAGGGCTTCGATAAAAGTCCGCTTGACCTCTTTGATGTTAAAGGCCTGCTCCACCGGCAGGTTGTAACGCACGGCAAAAGCATAGGCGACGCCCATCAACCCCGCCGCGCCCAGAAGACCCGGGATCAGCCCGGCTACGAACAGCTGCTCCACCGAGGTATTGGCGGATACCGCGTAGACGATCATGGGAATGGACGGCGGAATGATAATCGCCAGGGATGCGGAGGAGGAGGTAACCGAGGCCGCCAGGGGCCCGGAATAACCCCGCCGTTTCATCTGCGGGATCATGATCGAGCCGATGGCCGCCACATCGGCGACCGCCGATCCGGAGATCTCGGCGAAAAACAGGGACACGCCGATATTGACCATGGCCAGGCCACCGCGCACGAACCCCATGATCGCCGCGATGAAGTTGATCAGACGATCGGTGATACCGCCGGCGTTCATGATGGCGCCGGCAAGGACGAACATGGGGATGGCGATCAAGGAAAACTTGGTGGAGCCGTCGTACATGTCCAAGGCGACTGTCACCAAGGAATTCACGCCCTCGGTCATGAGCAATCCGAGCACCGCCGAAATGGCCAAGGCCACGGCGATGGGCACATTGAGGCAAATCAGCAGCAAAAGCGCCAGAAAGACGATCAATACGGTCATCGCTTTTTCATCTCCGCGGCGATTTCGGCTTCAATTTCCATGTGCTCCAGGGACTTGCCCCGCGAGACGGCGCGCCAATAACTGGGCAGGGACAAAAGCTCGCATAAAATAAAGAGGGCGGCGCCGACGGGGATCACCGACTGGGTGAACTGTACCGGCACCCAGGTCAGGCTCACCAAGGAATCCCCTTCCAGCACCAAAAGCACCCGCCAACCGGCCCAGGCCAGCAGGACGAAAAACGCCAGGACGCAAATTTCGGCAAAAGCGGTCGCCACCATGCGCAGCGGCATGGGGATGGCCAGCAAGAGGGTGTCAAAGCCGATATGCTTCCGCTTCAACGCCGCCAAGGCACCGCCATAGTAGGTAATCCAGGCCAAGGTGACCGAGGCCACTTCGTCGTACCAGGAAAGAGAGGCGTCCAACTTGCGGTAGATCACCGCCAGAATGACGATCACGGTCAAGAGCACCATCAGGAGGATCAAGATCCACTCCAAAAGATGCGCGATAGTACTGCTTAAACGGTCCAGCATGGGGTGTCCGGTAAATCGTGATTGACCAGAAAAATCTCGCCTTGCCCAGCTTAGTGTTTCCGGGCAAGGCGAGGTCAGGTCAACGACTGGTCAAGCCTTTATGTTTTTAGTTGGCCAGACCTTGAACGGTTTCGATCAACTCTCCCCCGCCCTCGACGGAAGAAGCGAAGTCTTCATAGATGGGCTGTGAGGCGGAGATGAAGGCATCCTTGTCCGCCGTGTTCACGGCAATGCCGCCGGCTTCCAGCTTGCTCAGGAGATCGGTCTCCATCTGGGCCGCCGTGTCATAGACAAAGGCTTGGGTTTCCTGAGCGGTTTCGATCAGGATTTGCTGAACGTCTTCCGGCAGATCGGCGAAATGATCCTGGGACACCAGAACATAGGCCGGGGTGTAAACGTGCCCGGTGACCGAGAGGTAGTCCTGCACTTCCTGAAACTTGGCGCTCCAAATCTGGGCATAGGGATTTTCCTGCCCGTCGATGACCCCGGTCTTCAGCGCCGTAAACACTTCGGAGAAGGCCATGGGGGTGGGGTTGGCGCCGTAGAGCTTGAACATCTTCACCCGCCATTCGCCCTTGGGCGTGCGCAGCTTGATGCCTTCCAGATCGGCGGGCGTATTGATCGGCCGGGTGTTGTTGGTGATGTTGCGGAAGCCGTTTTCCCAATAGGACAGGATCTGATAGCCGTTGTCATTGGCGGCCTTTTGCAGCACGTCCTCGCCGATCGCATCCTGGACCTTTTTCATGTGCTCCCGGTCCTTGATGATGTAGGGCATTTCGAAAATGCCGAACTCATCGGCGACCGACGACATCACCGAGGACGGCAAGGCGAAGGTCACCTGGCCCAGTTTGAGCTTTTGCAACAGTTCCTTATCCTTGCCCAGCTGGGACGCCCCGAAAACTTGAACCTCGGCCTTGTCGCCCAGCTTTTCGTTGGCCCGCGCGGCGAATTCCTCCACCGAGGCGGCGAAGAGGGACCCGGGCTGGCCCACATGGCCAAACTTCAAAATGATCGGATCGTCCGCCTTGGCCCCGTTCGTCCAGGCTGAACCGGCCAGCGCGCCCACGGCAAAGGCCGTGACCGCCGCTGAAATCACTGTGGCTTTAATCATGTTTTTCATGTTTTCCTCCCAAATGGTTCTGCACCTTGTCACGCTAAGGCTTTGGCTTTCCTTTTACTTGCCGCAGCCAAGCCCTCACTGTGCGGCCTTGGCCAGTGTTGACTCGGCCGCCATCTGTTTCAAATAGTCCATGGCACGGGCCACCCCGCCCCCTTGGTGGGGCACTTCGGCGAGCGCCAAGCCCATCTCCACCCCGGAAAGGGTGCCCATCAGCATCAAATCGTTGAAATCCCCCAAGTGGCCGATACGGAACACCCGCCCGGCGATTTTGGAAAGGCCGTTGCCCAACGACATGTCGAAGTGTTTCAGCACCTGGGCCCGAAAGGCATCCGCGTCGTGCCCCTCGGGCAGGCGCACCGCGGTCAAGACGCAGGAATGGTCCCGCCCTTCCTGGCATTGGGTCTCCAAGCCCCAGGCCTGCACCGCCCGGCGCGTCGCCTCACCATGGCGGGCATGACGGCGGTAAACGTTTTCCAGACCTTCCTCGGCCATCATGTCCAGCGCCTCGGCCAGCCCGTACAACAGATTGGTCGCCGGCGTGTAGGGAAAATAGCCGGTTTGGTTGCTCTTGAGCATCTCGTCCCAGGCCCAATAGGACTTGGGCAGGCGGGCTTCCGCCGAAGCCTTGATGGCCTTGTCGCCGACCGCGTTGAAGGACAAGCCGGGGGGCAGCATCAGACCCTTTTGCGACCCAGCGATGGCCACGTCCACGCCCCAGTCGTCCATGCGGAATTCCGCCGAGCCCAGGCCGGAGATGGAATCCACCAGCAACAGGGCGGGATGCCCCGCCGCCGCCATGGCCGCGCGCACCTCGCCAATGCGCGAGGTGGCGCCGGTGGAGGTTTCATTGTGAACCACGCAGAGCGCCTTGATCTTATGCTCCGGATCGTTGCGCAAGGCTTCTTCGATAACCTCGGGAACGGCGCCCCGGCGCCAGTCGGTCTCCAAGACCTGGGCATCCAGGCCCAGTCGCTTGGCCAGCTTCAGCCACAGGCTGGCGAAATGACCCGTTTCCACCATGACCACCCGATCACCGGGGGACAGGGTATTGACCAAGGCCGCTTCCCAGGCACCGGTGCCCGACGCGGGGAAAATGATCACCGGACCGGAGGTGTTAAAAACGCCCCTCAGCCCCGACAGCACCTTATTGCCGAGCGCGCCGAAAGCCGGCCCCCGGTGGTCCATCACCGGAAAGTCCATGGCCCGCAAGATGCGGTCGGGCACGTTGGATGGCCCTGGAATTTGCAGGAAATGGCGCCCCGCCTGTCGCATTTACCCCCCTTGAACAAGGCTCTTTTGTCGTTTTCGCCGACCCGATCCGTCGCCTTGAAGGTCAATCACCACCCTCTTAGCTATTCGGGAAGAGACTTGCCGCAACGGGCTTGTCCCCATCAGCACTGATAATGTAATATTTAATTATGAATTCAAAATTACGTCAAGGACAATCATGAGCGGGGTTATCACACGGGAATCCAAAGGTGGTCTGGCCAAGGGTGCTCAGGCCAAGGGTGCTCCGGGCATCGCGCGCGATCTCGCCGCGCGCATCCAGGGAGATGTCCTGTTTGACGCCCCCTCCCGTGGGCGCTATGCGACCGATGCCTCGATCTATCAAATGATGCCCCTTGGGGTGGTGGTGCCCCGCGACCTGGACGACGTGCGGCGGACCATCGAGGCCGCGGGCCGGCACGGGGCGCCCCTGCTGCCTCGGGGCGGCGGCACCTCCCAATGCGGTCAGACCGTCAACGAAGCCATTGTGATCGACAACACCAAGCACCTGAACCGTATCATCGAGCTGGATGTGGTGAACCGGCGCTGCGTGGTGGAGCCGGGCATCGTCCTGGACGAATTGAACCGGGCGCTCAAGCCCCACGGCCTGTGGTTCCCCGTCGACGTCTCCACCGCGTCCCGGGCCACCATCGGCGGCATGACCGCCAATAACTCCTGCGGCAGCCGCTCGATCCGCTATGGTTTGATGCGCGATAACGTCTTGGCCATCGATGCCATCCTGGCCGATGGCACCGAAATGCGCTTCGATGACATTGTCCCACCGGCCGGACTGGCCAACGATCCCGGCGAAAGGGACCTCCTGTTTCGCGACCTCCTGGCGCTGGGGCAAGCCAACGAAGCCTTGATCGCCGATCGTTTCCCCAAGGTCATGCGCCGGGTGGGCGGCTACAACATCGATGCTCTCGTGCCGCAAGACCCGGCAAAGGTGGAGCAAAAAAATCACATGGCCCACCTCTTGATCGGCTCGGAAGGCACGCTGGCCTATTCCAGCGCCATCGAATTGAAGCTGTCCCCCCTGCCCCGGAACAAGGTTCTGGGCGTGTGCCATTTCCCCAGCTTCTATGCCGCCATGGACGCGGCCCAGCATCTGGTGACGCTTGACCCCACGGCCGTGGAATTGATCGACGACACCATGATCGCCCTGGCCCGGGACATCGATATCTACCGCCCCACCATCGAGCAGTTTGTGCGCGGAGACCCGGAAGCCCTCTTGCTGGTGGAGTTTGCCGAGGCGGACCAGAAGGAGAACCTGCGGCGGCTCAAAGCCCTGGGTGACATGATGGGCGACCTGGGATTTGCCTGGAACAACGATACCGCCAAGCGGGGCGGCGTGATCGAGGCGGTGGCGCCGTCCTTCCAATCCGCCATCTTCGAGGTCCGCAAGGCAGGTCCCAACATCATGATGTCCATGAAGGACGAGCGCAAACCCATCTCCTTCGTGGAAGACTGCGCCGTCGCCTTGAAAGATTTGGCCGATTATACCGCCAATCTGACCGCCATTTTCCAAAAACACGGCACAAAGGGGACATGGTACGCCCACGCCTCGGTGGGCTGCCTGCACGTGCGTCCGGTGCTGAACCTGCGCCTCGACCAAGACGTGAAGGCCATGCGAGCCATCGCCGAGGAAGCCTTTGAAATGGTGCGCGACTATAAGGGCTCCCACTCCGGCGAACACGGCGACGGCATCGTGCGCTCTGAGTTTCACGAACAGATGTTCGGCCAAGAAATGGTCGGCCTGTTCCGGGAGGTGAAGCAGCGCATCGATCCCCATGGGCGCTTCAATCCCGGTAAAATCGTGGATCCGCCGAAAATGGATGATCGGCGCCTCTTCCGCTTCGGACCGGACTATCGCGTGGCGCCCTTCAAGACCGAGCTCGATTGGTCCGCCTGGCCGGGCGAAGGGGGCGGCCCCTTGAAAGCCGCCCC
>JANQKX010000197.1 GCA_028280915.1 Kiloniellaceae bacterium | reverse complement strand
AAGCCAGAATCGGGGCAGCCGGAACCGCGACAGCAGGCAGGAGGATGGCCTGACCGGGCGCCGGCCGGAAATCGAAGCGCTGGTGACCTGTTGGAAGACGGTGAGCGACAGTAAGACCGTGGGGCTGGCCACCATCGAGGGCGAGCCCGGCGTGGGCAAGTCGGCGCTCTTGGACCTGTTTCGGGAGCGGGCCGGCATCGCGCCGGAGAACGTCATGGTGCTGGCCTGTTCCCCCTATGATGCCGATACGCCCTTTGCGCCGCTCGCGGACCGGCTGGCCGAACAGTTCGCGCTGACCGCGGAAGACAGCCGGGAGAGCGTCTGCGACAAGATCGCGGCGGTCCTGGGCCAGCGGGCCGGCAGCGAGCCCGGCTTGATCGATTCCCTGGCCGGGCTGCACCTGTCCCGCTTCGGCGAGGCGGAGCAGCCGGCGAGTAACACGCAAGGCAACGGCCGCTCCGCCCGGCTCAATCTGTTCCGTGCCCTGAAATGGTGGTTGCGCCAGCGTCCCCTGCCCTTGCTGCTGGTGCTGGAAGATGCCCACTGGGCCGATCCCTCGACCATCGAACTGGTGGACAAGGTGCTGCGCCAAGCCGCGGATTGGCCGGCCATGGTGCTGGTGCTGACCCGGGCGCGCGAGCCCTATCCCTGGTACGACCTGACCCAGGTGAGCCTTAAGCTCTCCGGCCTGACCGGGAGCGATTGCGAAAAGATCATTCTGCAGCTGACCGGCGGCCTGCCCTTGGAAAAGGTGCTTTTCGACCACATCATCGAGATCACGGAAGGCATCCCCCTCTTCGTCAAGGAACTCACCAAGTCGATCCTCGCGGGCACCAAACTGGTGGAGCGGCGCGGGCGCCTCGGCATGGCGAGCGACGCCCCGGATCTGGCGGCGCCGGCCAGCCTCTTGGATCTGTTGACCGCGCGCTTGGATCAGTTGGGCCAGGCCCGCGGCATCGCCCAAACCGCCGCGGTGGTGGGGCGGGATTTTGATCCCTCTGCCATCGCCTTCATGTCGGGCCTCTCCGATCAAGCCATCGCCGACCACCTGCCCGAGCTGATCAGCAACGAAATGGTTTCGGCCATCAAGGTGGGCAACGGCTACCGCTACCAGTTCCGCCACGCCCTGTACCGCAAGGTTGCCTACGACAGCCTGCTGCGCAAGGACCGGCGCCGCCTGCATCAGGCCTATCTGGATTGGCTCGAGGCCAACCCGGTGGCGAAGATGGCCATGCGCTTGGAACAGTTGGCCTTCCACAACCAATGGGCCGGCCGCGACGATGACGCCATCAAGCTGTGGATCGACGCGGGCGAGACGGCCACCAGCGCCTCGGCGGCGCAAGAAGCGGTGCATCATTTCGAGTCCGGTTTGCGGCTGGTGCAAAAAAAGCCGGACGGGCCGGATAGCCGGACCCTGGCCCTGCGCCTGAACGTGCTCTTGGGCGGCGCCTTGATGATGAGCAAGGGGCCGGGCGCCCATGAAACCCGCAAGATCTATGACCAGGCGCTGAAACTCTGCAAGAATCTACCCATCTCTCCCTGGCACTTCCCGGCTTATTGGGGCTGGTGGCGGGTTTCGGACAACTTCACCATCATGCGCCAGCGGGCCGAAGAATTGGTGTTGACCGCCGACACGGTGAACGAACCGGAATTTCAGTTGCAAGCCCACCATTGCCATTGGGTCAACGACTACATGGTAGGCGACCACGAGAGCTGCCTGGCCCAGATCCAGCAGGGTTTGACCATTTATGACGAGGGCCGCTTCGCGGGCTCCGGCTCCCTTTATGGCGGGCATGACCCCAAGGTGTGCGGTCTGGGCGAAAGGGCTCTTTCCCTGTGGCTGACCGGCTACGCGGATCAGGCCCTGGTGGCGGTCCGCGCTTGCTTGTCCTGGGCCAAGGAACTGGGGCATCTGGGCAGCCAGCTGCACGCCTTGGACATCGCGCTCATGCTCTACCACTATCGGGGCGATCTGGAGACGGTGACCGCGCTGGCCCAGGAGATGCGCGGCCATGGCCGGCGCCATGAGTTGGACGACTATCTGGCCAAGGCGGACATCTTCGAAGGCTGGAGCCTGATGGAAGGTGGCGACCTGTCCCGCGGGCCCGAACAGTTGGAAACCGGCCTGACCGAAATGCGCCACGTGGGCACGCGCGAGGATTTTCCCGTCTATTTCTGCATGGTGGCCGCCAGCCGCATCAAACAGGGCAGCTATGGCCGGGCGGACGACCTCTTGGAAGAGGGCCTGCGGGTCATGTCAGAGGAAGGGGTCGCCTATTGGGCGCCCGAGATCTACCGCTATCAAGCCGAATGCCTGCGCCGATTTGGTCAAGCGGACGATGAGGATGTTCAGGGCGCGTCCCCGGAGAACGAGGGGCGCAACGCGCACGGCGAAAAGGTCACGACCCTGCTGGCGAAAGCCATTGAGCTGGCCCAAAGCCAAGGGGCCCTAGCGCTGGAACTGCGGGCCAAAACCAGCCTGGCCGAGCATCTGAAGGCGCAGGGCAAGGCGCGCGACGCGCTGGATGTCTTGGGACCGGTCCTCGATCGCATCAAGGAAGGTCAGGATACGCCGGACCTGCAGCGGGCCCAGAGCTTAAGCCGTGCCCTGGCCTTGGCCCACAACGGCGGCACCCATGAGCTCGCCTGATTGATGAGCTTAGCTGATTCATGAGGTCGCCTGATCCGGCGCTCGGCGGCGAAACCCGCAAGGCCTATACCCGGGGTACCCACCGCGGGGTCCAGCCCCGGGAGACCATGGACCGCATCACGCCTTTGCTGCCGGTCATGGGCATTACCCGCTTGGCCAACATCACGGGCCTGGATCACATCGGCATCCCCGTTTATATGGCTTGCCGGCCCAATTCCCGCTCCTTGGCGGTGTTTCAGGGCAAGGGCTTGGACCTGGCTTCGGCACGGGCGTCGGCGGCCATGGAGGCGGTGGAGACCTATCACGCCGAGACCGTGGATCTGCCCCTCAAGCTGGGCAGCTTTGAAGAGCTGCGCTACACCCACGACATGGTGGACGTGGCCCGCCTGCCCTTTTCCGACCGGGCGGTTTTCGATCCCCTCGCCCCCCTGCTGTGGGTGGCGGGTCACGATCTGATGAATGGGCGGGACAAATGGCTGCCCTTTGAGTTGGTGCACAGCAATTACACCCTGCCCCCCTTGACCGGTAGCGGCGCCTTCGTCGCCAATACCAACGGCCTGGCCTCGGGCAACAGCTTCGTGGAAGCCCTTTGCCACGGCCTCTATGAAG
>JANQKX010000541.1 GCA_028280915.1 Kiloniellaceae bacterium | reverse complement strand
CCGCCGCGCTGCAGGCTGCGTGTCAAGGTGTCGAAGTAGTCCGGCCAATAGTTTTCCCCCACGGCCTCGAGCATCTCGATGGAGACGATCTTGTCGAATTGCTCTGAAACGGCCCGGTAGTCCTGCAGGCGCACCGCCACCCGGTCGTCGAGACCTTCCCGCGCGACCAGCTCGGTGGCGTAGCGGTGCTGGGAGGGAGAGATGGTGATGGCGGTGACATGGCAACCGATCTCCCGCGCCGCCCAGGTGGCAAAGCCGCCCCAGCCGCAGCCGATTTCCAGAACCCGGTCGCCCGGGCTCAAGCCGGCCAGCTCGGCCATGCGCCGGTATTTGGCGGTCTGGCTCGCAAGCAATTGGGCTTCGACGGGCTGTTCCGGGGACACGTCATCGAACAGGCCGGCGGAATAGTTCATGCTGCCGTCGAGCCACAAGCGGTAGAAGTCGTTGCCCAGGTCGTAGTGGTGGGCAATGTTGCGTTTGGCGCCGCGGCTGGAATTGGGGCGCAGGCGATGGGCCAGGCGGGCCAGCCAGCGCAGCCAATGGCGGCCGTACATCAGATCGTCCAGAGCTTCTTCATTCACCGCCGCCAGTTCCACCAGGGCGACCGCATCATCGGTGCTGCAGTCCCCGTCCATGAGCGCTTCCGCGAAACCCAGGTCGCCGCCGCTCAAGATACGCCGGTAAAAGCGCGGCGAGTGGATCCGCAGGATGGCGTGGGGGCCGGGACCCTTGCCGGCGAAGTGGAGCTCGGTTTTGCTGGGCAGGATGATGGTCACCTGCCCCCGTTGCAAGCGCCGGGCGAAGGCCAGGAACAGGCGCTCTGCCCCACTGGACGGGACGGGGGCGGCCGTGGTGACTGTCTCGATGCTCATCATGGTTTCCTTGATTCTGGCTTGGGATTTTTGTTGTATGGATTTGTCGTTAAAGCGGGGCGACGCCTTGAGGCGCTCCGCTGTTCCTCGGGTGTACGGCGGTGACCAGCCGGGCCGGTGCCGGCGGGCGGCTGTGGAAGCGGGCACCCCGGCGCCACAGATGCAGTGCCTCCCAATGGATGCCGGCAATCACCTTCATGGTCATCAGGGGATGGGCGAGCAGGAGTTTTACGGACGCCCGGTTGGAAAGGCTCACCCGTTTACCCAGTTGCCGGGCCAGCAAAACGTGGCCCTCCGCCGTGGTTTGGCGGATGAGCAGAGCGAATTTGTCATCGGGCGGGGCAATGCGGAAGTGATAGCGGCAGGCCATGGGCAAAAACGGCGACACGTAAAAGTTCTTGTCGCAGCTATGGGCCAGGGCCCCCGCCGCCGTTTCCGCCGCCTCGATGGGAATCAGATAGCTGTGAGCTTCGCCAAAGGTGTTGCGCACTTCATAGATGAGCGCGGCCAGGCGGCCATCCCCGTGGCGGCAGAACCAAATGGACAGGGGGTTGAAGGCAAAACCGAACAGGCGGGGAAAACAGATCAAGCGGATGGAACCGCCGTTCAAGTCTATGCCGGCGGCTTTGAGCTGGGACAGGGCCCAGGGGCGCAGGGGCGAGCCGTCGCGGGGGCCGTGGTCCTTGTCCCAGAAGGAAAACACGTTCCAGCGGTTATGGGAAAACAGGGTGAGCCGGCGGCTCAGCGCGGTCAGTTCCGCCAGATCCAGGTAAAAGGTGAACACCCGATAGACGAAGTGATGCACGAAGGGCTTCAGGCGGCGGTGCATCACCGTGCCCCGGTAAACGCTGGAATGGCGAATCTCCCCGGTTTCCCTTTGGCGCCGGAAGATCATTCCGCCGCCTCCAAGGAACGCGCCGGTTCGACACCCAAACGGGTATCGGGCGCGACACACTGCGCCGCCGGGCTCATGGGCGTGACACGATACCACCAGGGTGCCGGGCAGCCCAAGGCGGCCGCCACGCTGAGCCCCGCTTGCAGGCCGTCTTCGTGGAACCCGTAGCCGCAATAGCTGCCGCAGAACCAAAGACCGTTTTCCCCCTGAATATCCTTCAGATCTTCTTGCGCCGTAATGGCGGCCTGATTGAACTGGGGATGGTCGAACTGGAATTCTCCGTGGGTGAGGGCCGGGTCCGGCGCGTGGGGCGGATTGAGCGTGACAAAGAGGTCGTGATTGGTCGGCAGTTGCTGCAGGGCGTTCATCCAATAGCTCACGCAACAGGGCATCTCTTCAGCCATGCCTCCCTGGGGCGCCATGTAGTTCCAGCTGGACCACACCCGCCGGCGACGGGGCATCAGTCTTGGGTCCCGGTGCAGATAGGCCTGGTTTGGCTGATAGGTAAAAGCGCTCATCACCTGCCGTTGCCGCGCCGTGGCTTCCGCGCCCATGATGGCCAGGGCCTGGTCCCCGTGGCAGGCAAAGACGACCTGATCGAAGCTGTCTTCCTGTCCCATGCGGTCCCGGACCACCAGGCCCGTGGGCTCCCGCCGGACCGAGACCACCGGATGGCCCAAACGCAGGGCGGTCGGGCCCAAATCTTCCGCGATTTTCGATACGTAGTTTTCACTGCCGCCGAGGACCGAGCGCCAAACCGGCCGTTCTCCTAAATTCAACAGCCGGTGGTTTTCAAAAAAGCTGATAAAACGACGCGCCGGATAGGTCAGCACATCCTCGGGTGGTGATGACCAGATCGCGGCGGCCATGGGCAGCAGGTGAAGGCGGATGAAAGGCTGGGAATAGCCCTCCTGCTGCAAAAATTCTCCCAAGGACAGGGGCGCGCCACCCCGACCGGCGATGGCGGCGGGTGCCGTGCGGTAAAACCGCAACAGATCGGTCAACATGCGCCAATAATCGGACTTGAGCAGATTGGCGGGCTGGGCCAGCAAGCCGGGCAGGCTGCCGGCGTATTCATAAGCGCCGCCCTCGGCGGAAACCGCAAAGGACATGTCGCTGGCGTAAGTCTCGACCCCCAATGCCTCGAATAGCCGCACCAGATGGGGATAGTTGTGGGTGTTGTAGACGATAAAACCCACGTCCACCGGGCAGGGGCCGTCATCCAGGTCCAGGGTCACCGTATGGGCATGCCCGCCCAAGCGCGGAGCGGCCTCGTACAATACAACGTCTTGGAATTGATGAATGGCCCAGGCGGCGCCCATTCCGGCGATACCGCCGCCGATGACGGCTATGCGTGGCCGCGTCTCAGTCATGTTTTTTATCTTACCTTTGATGCTTCTTAGGATTTTGACAAGGTATACGCTTCGCGGCTTCCGATGGATCATTCCGACCCGGACCGCCGATGCAATCGATCCTTTGTCTTTTGCCACTTTTTTGGCGCGCGGTGATCCAAAGCGGCGGCCGTGCCGTAGAGAGGATGAAAGAGAAAAGGAGTAGCTGGTGCTTCAGCGCAACGTCGAGCCCTCTTTGCCGGGTCGCCGCGCCTTGGACGTGATGCTTGTGGTCGGTCAAGGTTTGGTCAAAAATGCCCCCATGGCAAGGGCATCGACAGAGCAATCGGACGACGTTCACGCGGTCAATGCGGCCTTGTTGTCGGCCGTGGCGACGGAGCAGGACCGCAACGCCTTCGCCCGTTTGTTCGCCTTTTACGCGCCGCGGATTAAGTCCTATTTGATGAAAAACGGGGCGGAATTCCAGGCGGCCGATGATTTGGTGCAGGACGTCATGTTAACCGTTTGGCGAAAAGCCGATCAATTCGACCCGAAAAAGGCCAGTGTTTCCACTTGGATCTATACCATCGCGCGGAACCGGCGGATCGACGTGCTGCGCCGGGAGCGTCATCCCGAGCCCGATCCCCATGACCCGGCCTTCGTGCCGGAGGCGGAGCCGCAGGCCGATCACGTGGTGGAACTGGACCAGCGCAAACGCGCGCTCCATTCCAAGGTGGCCGATCTGCCCCATGAGCAGGCCGAGCCGCTGCGCATGGCGTTTTTTAAGGATATGTCACATAGCATGATTGCAGAACAACTGGGACTTCCACTGGGGACGGTAAAAGCGCGCATTCGCCTGGCGATGGGCAAGTTGCGCCCCACTTTGGAGGGTCTGGAATAATGGCCTCGGCGATGAAACAAACCTTTGCACCCCAAGGCAGCGGCCTGCCCATGCATCATCCCAGCGACGAGATGCTGCTGGAGTACGCTGCCGGCTCCATGGCCGAGCCCCTCGCGGTCTTGGTCGCCACCCACATGGCCCTTTGCCCCCTGTGCCGGGACCGGGTCGCCGCTTTCGAGGCGGTGGGCGGCGAGGTTTTGGATGCCGGCGAGCAAATCGAGGTGGCCGATGATCTCTTGGATCAACTGATGGCTAAACTCGATGGGCCGGACGCATTGTCCTCTGTCGAGGCGGGCGATACCCGGCCTCCGTCGGGGGGAGCGGGACTGACGGTGCCCTTGCCCCTGCGCGACTATCTGCCCGGCGATGTGGAGGCGCTCAGTTGGCGGGGGCGCGGCGTGGGGCAGTGCGATCTCTTGCCGGAGCGGGATGACTACCAAACCCGTTTGCTGCGGGTGAAGCAGGGGATGACCATCCCCTCCCATACCCACCACGGCATTGAAGCCACCTTGGTGCTCACCGGGGCCTTTACCGACGAGGGCGCGTGCTTTGCCCGCGGCGACGTGGCCCTGGCCGATGCTTCGGTGGATCACAGCCCGGTGGCGGAGATGGGTGAGGATTGCATTTGCCTGGCCGTGACCGGCGGCCCCTTGCGCCTGACCGGCCCCTTTGGCCGCTTGCTCAATCCCTTCGTGAACATCTAGTCGCGAACTTTCCTGGTTACGAAGACCGGGGCGCCCGCGGCGCTGGCTGATCCATGGCCGGCCGGCGGGATGACAAGAGGCACCAAAGCAGCGCATTATCCTCCCAGCGTGATTTCTATTTGGCCCGCCGGATGCCGGTGATGGCCGATCGAAACGCGCGCCGGAGGAGCCAATTATGTTACCGGAAAAATCCACCTTCGAGGCGGTTCGCCAAAGCTTTGAATGGGACATCCCTGAATTTTTCAATATCGGGGTCGATATCTGCGACAAATGGGCGGAGGTCGATCCTTCTCGTTTGGCCATCATCGAAGTCGACGCGCAGGGCAAAAGCCGCGAGTTTAGCTTTGATGACCTAAGAAAACAGTCTGATAAATTGGCCAACGCGCTTGAAAAAGCGGGCATTTCTCGAGCCGGTGAGGTTGGCGATCGGGTTGGTGTCTTGTTGCCGCAATGCGTGGAAACGGCGCTCGCCCACATCGCCGTGACAAAAATGGGCTGTGTCGCCTTGCCTTTGTTCACCCTGTTTGGCGAGGAAGCCCTGCGCCATCGGCTGAGTGACTCGGACGCCAAAGCCGTCATCACCGATAAGGCGGGCGCCGCCAAACTGGCCAAGATCCGCGATGGCCTGCCCCAACTGGTCCACGTGCTGTCCATTGACGGCGCGGATGGCAACGCAAGTTGCTTTCATGACGCATGCGCCGCGCAGTCGGACCGCTTTGAGCCCTTGCCCACCCGGGCCGAGGATCCGGCTCTCTTGATCTATACTTCCGGGACCACCGGCAATCCCAAAGGCGTCCTGCACGCGCACCGAGTTTTGCTTGGCCACCTTCCCGGTGTTGAGATCAGCCATAACTTTCTGCCCAAGCCGGGCGACCGCTTCTGGACGCCGGCCGATTGGGCCTGGATCGGCGGCCTTTTGGACGTGCTGATGCCGGCGCTTCATCACGGCATCCCCGTCGTTGCCCGCCGCTTTGCCAAGTTCAGCGCCGAGGCCGCCT